>NZ_JBICXE010000059.1:0-31444 GCF_043200155.1 Streptomyces sp. NPDC048473 | reverse complement strand
AGCTACCTCGCCGGGCTCCACCTCCGCGCCTCGATGATCTGGATCAAAGACCTCACCCAGGCAACCTCTTGATCACAACCCGATACGCGCCCTAGCCGTACGCAAAGGATCACCGAGTGGCCGTCGATACACCACGCCACCGGACGTGACCCAAGCATCTCGGCATACGTCCACCGCCGCCCCGAAGCGCCGACCTCTACGAAGCCCGGGTCCATCAGCTGTCGGGCAAGCGAGCGTGACATGCGCACGCTGGGGTCCATAAGGCGAAGCTCGCCTGCGATCGCTTCGCGTACCTCATCCGTCTCTCGGCTCAGGTATCTTCGCCCAGGTGACCAAGCCCATCGCAACCGAGTTACCACGCGCGGAGCACAACTCGGCTTCCGGGCCGGCTGGTCGCCACCTGTCGAGACGACCCTGAGCCACGCCCGCACCGCGGACCTGCACCGGTCGATCCCCGCCCAGCACCACCGCGAACCCGCCGTGCGAGCCCTCCACAACACCTCGCCTCAAGCCCCGGCGGCCCCGGAGCAAAGGGGGCGGGCGGGGATGCGGAACACTGCCCGGGTGATCGTGATGCAGCCCGTCCTGGAGATCTACCCCCTTGATGGCTTTGCCCTCTGGCCCGTCGCCGAGATCGAGTCGTTCGGCTACCTGCCACTCAGCGGTGAGCTCGCCCCCGCCGAGGTCGGGACAGCGGTGATGCGCATCGTCGGCTGCAACGACATCGACCCTGAACTCGACGACCGGCCGCCCCGGCCCGCCGACCCGCTCGGATCGTTCCTGCACGGGCCGCTGACCTTCGACAGCCTCTTCGCGGCCGGTGGCATGCGAGTCACGGACAGCTCCTCAGGCATCACCTTCCTGCCCGGCTGCTGCAATGGCCTGGAGGACTGGCGTGACTGGCACAAGGTCGTCGACGGCAGCGGCCACGCCTCCTTCGGCCACGACCCCGATCCGTTCGCCGAGCGCCTCGCCGACACCGTCCGATTGACCGTCGACGCCGAGCAGGACGACAGCCCGGTGATCGAGCTCTCCATCACGGAGTTCCGCCGACTGCTCGACGGTGCCGAGCATGACCTGACCAACTTCCTTGCAATAGCCGCTGACTGGGTGTCGCAGTACCTGCCGGACCACTTCACCCCCGTCACCGCCGCGCTCGCGCGCGTACTCGCCCTGCCCGCGTCGTCCGTGCCGCCAAAGCCATGGGTTGACGGCACTGCTCCGCCGATCAACTGACGGCCGTATGCCTCCGGCACAGTCGTCGTGTGCGACGCGGTGAGCATGTCGCGCGCAGAAGAAATGCAACGCCGTGATCGCTCCCGAGCGAGCCGGTTGCGCGTAGTTGTACACCGGCCGTCCCGCGCCGTGATGCCGTAGGTCAAGAGCACAGGCTGCACTACACCCGGCTCGTGTAGGGCGAAGACCTCGGACGATGGGTCACGGCGCAGCCTGCCCGCGCCGCAGTCACGCCCGTCCCCGCAGGTGCCTGCGTACGCTCCCGTCATGTCCGAGGCACCCGTGCGCTCCGTGATCTCGACAGCAGGCGTGCGAGCACCCCGTTTCCGGTGGGGTGCTCTTCCTCATTTTCCGACGATGGCCCCGTCAGGGGCTTGGCGTTGCGGGCTCGTATCCCTAAGTTATGAGCAGAACATGAGTCCCGCTCACATTTAAGGATCTATGCGATGACCATGGTTCAACCTCCGTACCGCAGACTCAGATCCCTCACGGTGGTGTCACTGCTCCTCGCCGTGATGACCCTGGCACTCGGCCCGATGCCCAGCTCCGCGGCGGAGCCCAACTGGTGGGATCCGACCGCCCGGCCCGCACCCGACGCGCAGATCGGCGTCACGGGCGAGCCCTTCAAGGGCACCGACACCCAGGGGCGTGTAAGGGGCTTCGTCGACGCCCACGACCACATCATGTCCAACGAGGGCTTCGGCGGCCGGCTGATCTGCGGCAAGGCGTTCTCGGAGCAGGGCGTCGCCGACGCGCTCAAGGACTGCCCCGAGCACTACCCCGACGGCACGGGCGCCGTCTTCGACTTCATCACCACGGGCGACGGGAAGCACGACCCCAACGGGTGGCCCACGTTCAAGGACTGGCCCGCCCACGACTCGCTGACCCACCAACAGAACTACTACGCCTGGATCGAGCGGGCCTGGCGCGGCGGCCAGCGGGTGCTGGTCAACGACCTGGTCACCAACGGCGTGATCTGCTCGGTCTACTTCTTCAAGGACCGCAGCTGCGACGAGATGACCGCCATCCGTCTTGAGGCGCAGAAGACGTACGACATGCAGGCCTTCATCGACAAGATGTACGGCGGCCCGGGCAAGGGCTGGTTCCGGATCGTCACCGACAGCGCGCAGGCCCGCGAGGTCATCAAGCAGGGCAAGCTGGCCGTCGTCCTGGGGGTCGAGACCTCCGAGCCGTTCGGCTGCAAGCAGATCCTGGACGTCGCGCAGTGCAGCAAGGAGGACATCGACCGCGGCCTGGACGAGCTGCACCAACTGGGCGTGCGCAGCATGTTCCTGTGTCACAAGTTCGACAACGCCCTGTGCGGGGTGCGCTACGACTCCGGCGCCCTCGGTACGGCCATCAACGTGGGTCAGTTCCTGTCGACCGGCACCTTCTGGAAGACGGAGACCTGCCGCGGCCCGCAGCACGACAACCCCATCGGCAACGCGAAGGCACCCGGGGCGGAGAAGCAGCTGCCGGCGGGGGTGGCCGTCCCCTCGTACGCCTCGGACGCGCAGTGCAACACCCGCGGGCTGACCGGCCTGGGTGCGTACGCGGTGCGCGGCATGATGGAACGTCACATGATGCTGGAGCTCGACCACATGAGTGTCAAGGCCGCGGATCAGGCCTTCGACATCCTTGAGTCCGAGTCGTACCCGGGCGCCATCTCCTCGCACAGCTGGATGGACCTGGGCTGGACCGAGCGGCTCTACAAGCTCGGCGGGTTCGCCGCCCAGTACATGAGCGGCTCCGAGGCGTTCAGCGCGGAGGCCGAGCGCACGGACGCGCTGCGCGAGAAGTACAAGGTCGGCTACGGCTACGGCACCGACATGAACGGTGTCGGCGGCTGGCCCGCCCCGCGGGGCGGGGACACCCCGAACCCGGTCAAGTACCCCTTCCGCAGCACGGACGGCGGCTCGGTGATCGACAAGCAGACCGCCGGCGAACGCACATGGGACTTCAACACCGATGGCGCCGCGCACTACGGCATGGTCCCGGACTGGATCGAGGACATCCGGATCGTCGGCGGCCAGGGGGTCGTGGACGACCTCTTCTCGGGCGCCGAGTCCTACCTCCGCACCTGGGGCAACACCGAGCAGCACACGTCCGGGGCGAACCTGGCCTCGGGCGCCACCGCCTCGGCGTCCTCGTCGGAATGGTGGAACCCGTTCGTCAGCTTCGCGCCCGGCAAGGCCGTGGACGGCGACAACGGCACCCGCTGGGCCAGCGAGTGGAACAACGACCAGTGGCTGCGGATCGACCTCGGATCCTCGAAGCCGGTCGAGCGTGTCACCCTCGACTGGGAGGCGGCGTACGCGAAGTCGTACCGCGTCGAGCTGTCGGATGACGGCACGGCCTGGAAGACGGCCTGGTCCACGACCGCCGGTGACGGTGGCCTGGACACGGCGCGTTTCGCCGGAACTCCGGCGCGCTACATACGGATCAAGGGGCTGGAGCGCGGCACCCAGTGGGGCTACTCACTTCGCGAGGTTGGCGTCTACGCCAACTGACGCACCCGTGAGGCGGTGTCCAGGGCCGGGGCCGGCCGAATCAGCTCTCCTGATCCGGCCGGCCCCGGCTGACTTTCCGGCGCGTTCGCCGACCGAGCCGCGCAGAGCGCAGGGAACCACACGCCGCGAAATTCGATAGCCCCCGTCAGGGGCTTGGCGTTGCGGGCTCACATGCCTAACGTATGAGCAGAACATGAGCCCTACTCACGTTTGAGGATTTTCGTGATCACTCACCACTCCGAAGCCCGCCTCTGGCTCCTGAGCACCCCTGGCACCTCGTACGCCTTCCGGCTGGACGCCGACGACGTCCCCCGGCACGTGCACTGGGGCCGGCCGCTGACCCCGGAGCAGGCCGTCGTGATCGCGGCCGACCTGCCCGACGAGGACCCCGGCGGCGACGACCCTGGGGGTGAGGAGTACGTGGTCGAGGGCGGCCTGCGGTTCGGGGCGCCGTCGCTGACCGTCCGGTTCGACGACGGTGTCCGTGGCTTCGAGTGGCGGTTCCTCTCGCACACGGTCGAGGACGACCTGCTCACGCTCTCCTTCACCGACCGTGTCCGCTCCCTCGGTCTCGACCTGCACTACCGGCTCCGGGACGGCCATGACCAGATCGAGCGCTGGGCCGTCCTCACCGCTGACGAGCCGGTTGACGTCCTGCGGTTCGACTCCGCCGCCTGGACGCTGCCCGCCCGCGACGACTACCGGGTCAGTCATGTGGTGGGGGAATGGGGCCGGGAGTTCCAACTCCGGCGCGACCGGGTGCCCGTCGGGGAGACCGTGTTCACCAGCCGCCTCGGCATCACGGGACAGCACGCCGGGCCGTGGCTGATGCTCGACGCGCAGGACGCCGCCGAGGAGCACGGCGAGGTCTGGAGCGCGGCCCTGGCCTGGAGCGGCAGTCGCCGGATCACCCTGCGCCGCGACACCTACGGCCGCGCCTCCTGGACGGGCGGGTTCGGCCACGAGGGCCTGGTCTGGAAGCTGACCGCCGGCGAGCGTCTGGAGACCCCGGTCTTCACCGGGCTGTATGCCCCCGACGGCTTCGGCGGCACCAGCCGCCGCTGGCACGCCTACGTCGAACGCGAGGTGCTGCCCGCCCGTCCCGCCGAACGCCCTTTGATCTTCAACTCATGGGAGGCGACCGAGTTCGACATCAGCGAGAAGCAGCAGACCGAGCTGGCCGGCCTGGCCGCGGGTCTCGGCGTCGAGGTCTTCGTCGTGGACGACGCCTGGTTCGGCGCCCGCACCAGCGACATGGCCGGGCTCGGCGACTGGTGGCCCAACCCTGACCGCTTCCCGTACGGTCTGGGCCCGCTCGCCGACCACGTCCGCACGCTGGGCATGGACTTCGGCCTGTGGGTCGAGCCCGAGGCGGTCAACCCCGACAGCGACCTCTACCGTGCGCACCCCGACTGGATCCTCTGCCAGGACGGCCGTACCCGCACCCGGCGCCGCCACCAGCATGTGCTGAACTTCGCCCGCCGCGACGTCCGGGAATGGGCGGTCGACTGGCTGGTCAGGACCGTCACCGAGCTGGACGTGGTCTTCCTCAAATGGGACATGAACCGGCCCTTCAGCGAGGCAGGGCAGCCTGGGGCCGCCGACCCCGACCGGGTCTGGATCGAGCACACGCGCGGCGTCTACGAGGTGATGGACCGGCTGCGTACCGCCCGTCCCGGCCTGTACCTGGAATCGTGCGCGGGCGGCGGCGGCCGGGCCGACCTGGGCGTGCTGGCCCGCGCCGACCAGGTCTGGACGTCGGACAACACCGACGCCGCCGACCGGGTCGCGATCCAGCACGGCCACGGCCAGCTGCTGCCCGCCCGGACCATGGGCGCCTGGGTCACCGACAGCCCGCACAGCTTCAGCGCCCGCCCGACCTCGGTCCGGTACCGCTTCCATGTCTCGATGGCCGGGGCACTGGGCATCGGCGGCGACCTGCGGAACTGGAGCGAGGAGGATCTGGCCTGGGCCCGCATGCTGGTCGAGCAGTACAAGCGGATCCGGCCCGTGGTGCACGGCGGCGTCCAGTACCGCCTGGAGCACGACGCCGTGCAGTACCTCACCGAGGACGAGGTCGTCGTCTTCCAGTTCCAGCCGTCCGCGCTGACCCGCTCGGTCGCCCGCACCCGGCTGAAGGGCCTCGACCCCGACGCCCACTACCGGGATGAGACCACCGGCGCCGTCCACGAGGGCGCCGTCCTGCTAAGCCACGGTCTCCCGCCGCTGCTGTCCTTCGACTGGACGAGCGAGCTCGTCCACCTCAAGAGAGTGTCCCGATGAGCCTTGCCCCCGAGCTGCCCGATCACCCCGAGCGCAGCCGGCTGTCCGAGCGTCCCGAGGCCCTCGCCGAGCCCGTCCGCCGGGTTGGCCCCGGCTGGGTCGCCCTGTACGTCCTGGCCAACGTCGGGGTGTTCATCCCGATGCAGGTACCGACCACGTTCCTGATGCCCGAGCAGATCGCCCAGATCGACCCGGCGGGGAAGGTCGGCAGCTACGCCTGGGTCAGCATGATGGGCGCGATCTCGGGCATCGTCATCGCACCGCTGGCCGGCGCGCTCAGCGACCGCACCACCAGCCGGTTCGGCCGCCGCCGGCCGTGGCTGCTCGTGGGCTCGCTCGTCTGCATGGCGACGCTGGTCTTCACCGGCCTCCAGACGACGGTCGTCGGGGTCGCGCTCGGCTCCCTCGTGCTGTCCGCCTCGTTCATGATCATCGGTGCCGGACTCTCCCCGGTGGTGCCCGACCAGGTCCCGGTCGCCCAGCGCGGCGCCGTGCTGGGCTGGGCCATGGTCCCGCAGGCGGGCGCCCTGATCGCGGGCGGGCTGCTGATCGGTCTGGTCACGGGCTTCGCCTCACAGTACCTGCTGATGGCCGCACTGCCGCTCCTGATCCTGCTGTTCGCGACCACCATGAAGGATCCGCCGCTGCCCCGCCGACACCACGAGCCGTTCTCGCTGCGCACCTTCCTGGACGGCTACCGGATCAGCCCGCGCGCGCACCCCGACTTCGTCTGGGCGATGAGCTCCCGCTTCATCATGGGTCTCGGCTACGGCATGGGCACGCTCTACCTGCCGTACTTCCTTGACGACGTACTGCACTACGAGAAGTTGTTCCCCGGCCAGTCCACCGAGGACGGTCTGCTCATCGCGATCGGCATCAATTGTTTGGCCACGATCTCTACGGTCGTCCTCAGCGGCTGGCTCTCCGACAAGCTGGGCAAGCGGCGCATGCTGGTCTTCCTCGGCGGCGTCACGATGGCCGTCGCCGCGGTCCCGCTCGCGCTGTCGCCCACGTGGACCATGACGCTGGTCGCGGCCGTCATCCTGGGCCTGGGCTACGGCGTGTATCTGGCCGTCGACACCGCCCTGGTCACCGAGGTGCTCCCCGCCTCGGCGGACCGCGGCAAGGACATGGCCCTGGCCAACCTGATGACCTCCCTGCCCTACGTCCTCGTCCCCCCGATCGCCTCGGTCGTGCTCGGCGGTCCGGGAGGCTACAGCTCACTGTTCCTCTGCTCGGCGGCCATGTCCGCGCTGGGCGCGGTATTGGTCTGGAAGGTCAAGGCCGTCCGCTAGGGCCGGTCAGCGGCGTCGATCGTTCAGATAGCTGTTGAGGACTCGTTTGCACTCAGCGATCAGCTGGGCGTCGCCCAGCGGATCGATACGGAAGGCGAGTTGCAGCACGCTGTCGGCGCACTCCAGGGCCACCCGCACCGCGATCTCGAAGTCGGCATCGTCCTGGACCCCTATCAGGGAGGCGGTCAGTGAGCGCAGCCTTCCGGCGACCGCGGTGTTGTTGTCCAGGGTCGGCTCCAGGATGTGGTCCTGTCCCACCGCGCCGAAGTCGACCACGCCGAAACCGGTGATCGTCCGGCGCATGGTGACGAACTCGTCGACGGCCACATCCACGATGCCCGAGATGCCCTCGGGCTCCTCTTGCTCCAGCCGGCCCGCGACCCGCCCCAGGAAGGACTCCAGATTGCGGGCGGCGAGCGCACCGATCAGCCCCTCCCTGTCGGAGAAGAACTGGTAAAGGGTGCCGATGGGCACCTCGGCCCTGCGGGCCACCTCCTTGGTGGTCAGCCCTGCATAGCCGACCTCGTCCAGGAGTTCGGCGCAAGCGTCCAGCAGCCGTTCGAAGCGTTCGGCGCTGCGCTTCTGGACCGGCAGCCGGCGCAGCGTCCCTGCGGTGCGATCTTGATTCACGCTTCCATCATCCCATCGAGCGGGTTAACGTGAGCCCTGCTCATGTTTCAGGAGGTTAGACGTGACACTGGACCATCTCCCCGCGGACTTCATCTGGGGCGCCTCGACGGCGTCGTACCAGATCGAGGGCGCCACCAAGGAGGACGGCCGCGGACCCTCGGTATGGGACACCTTCACCGCGCAGCCAGGCACAATCCGCGACGGGCACACCGGTGACGTCGCCTGCGACCACTACCACCGGTACGAGGAGGACATCGCGCTGATGGCCGAGGCGGGCCTCACCGGCTACCGCTTCTCCATCGCCTGGCCCCGGGTCCAGCCGACCGGCACAGGCGAGGTCAATCCCCGGGGTCTGGACTTCTATGACCGGCTGGTCGACGGCCTGCTCGCACGCGGCATCGAACCTGTCCCGACCCTGTTCCACTGGGACCTCCCGCAGGGCCTGGAGGACAGCGGCGGTTGGCTGAACCGCGACACCGCGCACCGCTTCGCCGAGTACGCCGCCATCATGGCCGACAGGCTGGGCGACCGCGTCCAGAAGTGGATCACACTCAACGAGCCGTTCATCCACATGGTCTGGGGCTACGGTCTCGGCACTCACGCACCGGGCCGCACCCTGTTCCTGGACTGCCTGCCGGTCGCCCACCATCAACTGCTCGGCCATGGCCTGGCGCTGAGGGAGCTGCGGGCGCGCGGCCTCCAGGTGATGATCGCCAACAACTGCACCCCGGTCTGGCCCGCTTCGGACTCCCCCGCCGACCACGCCGCCGCGCGAGCCTATGACAACCTGCACAACCGCCTGTTCAACGACCCGATCCTCACGGGCACCTACCCGGACCTGTCGGACTTCGGCGCGGACACGACCCTCGGCGGCTCCGTGCGGGACGGCGATCTCGAACTGATCTCGGCCCCCTTGAGCGCGCTCGGCATCAACTACTACAACCCGACCCGGATCCAGGCGCCGACGTCCGAGGGACTGCCGTTCGAAGAGGCCCCCATCGAGGGCTACCGCCGCACCTCCTTCGACTGGCCCGTCGTCCCCGACGGCCTACGGGAACTGCTCGTCGGCCTCAAGGAGCGCTACCCGGCACTCCCGCCGGTCTACATCACGGAGAACGGCTGCTCGACCGAGGACGTCGTCAACGCGGACAGCACCGTCCTCGACCTCGACCGCATCGACTACTTGGACACCCACCTCCAGGCCGTCGACACCGCCGTGGCCCAGGGCGTGGACGTGCGTGGCTACTTCACCTGGACCCTGATGGACAACTTCGAATGGGCCGAGGGCTTCCACCAGCGCTTCGGTCTCGTCCACGTCGACCACGACACCCAGGTCCGCACCCCGAAGGCGTCCTTCGCGTGGTACCGCGACCTCATCCGCGCTCAGCGCGGTTGAGCCGCCCGCCGGGATCGCGTCGCGGATTGCGTACTCGCGGGGTGGTGAGCTCCGGCACGTCACGCTGACGCCTCGTCATGCTCCGGGTGCCCCTCCGTCCACCGGGCGGAGGGGCACGGGTCTCACACGGTTGCGATGCTCGGGTCACTCACGCCGACCTGACCGTTCTCGACGTGCCCGGCCAGGCGCCGCAGGTATCCGGCGTTGCCCTCGACCACGACCGTCAGGTCTACCAGCGCTTGGTGGCGCGCAGGTCGATGCTCTGCACGACGGTGACGCCGGCACGGACCGTGTAGGTTTGGCGCCCGCCGCCGTACGCGTTGGTCACGGTGAGGTGCGCGTCGGCGGTCGACGGGTTGGTCAGGGTGAGCTTCAGGTTGCCGGCGTCGTTGCGTGCCGTCACCTCCGGCTCGGCGGCTTTATTGTTGCCCTTGAAGGTGCGCAGGAAGCCGTTCGGGCCGTGGGCCGTGAGGTCGTAACTGCCGCCGGAGTGCACCGAGTTCCAGCTGTCTGAAACGGGCTTCCCGGCTGCCGCCGTGTACGTCCACGGGCCGTCGGTGCGCTTCTGGGAGCGCACCTGGAAGGCGGCGCCCGCCTGGTCCCCCGCGCTGAACGTCAGCTTGTACTTGCCGGTCGTGAGGTCTGCGGCCCCGTCGACGTAGGGAGCGTAGGAGAGCGGGCGGCGAGCGCGACATTGACCCGGCCGATGCGGATGGGGACGTTTCACCTGCCCAGGGTCGGCGCGGCTGTCAATGGTCTGGCCTCTATCGCGCGGCGCCGAGATCGCCCGGGGACAGTCTTGGAGCGGCCCGGTCTTGCGCCAAATCCTGGCTACGCAGTGGGCATGGCGTGGGTGGTGGGTGCCAGGGTGCGCAGGACGTCGAATTCGTTGCCCTCGGGGTCGGCCATGACCGTCCAGTTGCGGGTGGGGACCTGGCCCACGTCCACTGTGGTGGCGCCGAGGCTGAGCAGTCTGGCGACTTCGTTGTCGGTGCTGGCGTCGATGGGGCTCACGTCGAGGTGGAGCCGGTTCTTCACGGTTTTTCCCTCGGGCACCTGGATGAACACCAGTGTTGGCGTCATCTGGCCGGCTCGGACAGCTTCGACGGTCGGCTCCCAGGAGCCGATCTCGACCTTGCCCTCGCTCCGGTCGAGCACGGTGAAGTCCAGGACTTCGCACCAGAAGGCCGCGAGCCGCTGCGGATCGTGGCAATCGACGACCAATTCGGTGAACCTGCTGGTCATGGCTTCTCCAGCTCGGTGGTGGTGGAGGCGGGTGTGCTGAGGATGCCGTCGAACGCGTCGATGACCGGGGTGTGCTGGTAGATCCCCTGCATACGGATGCGGTCAGGGGCGCTGAGGTTCTCGGCCCGGGCCTGGCGAAGATCAGCGACGGCGAGTCCGAGGCCGGTCTCGGCGAAGGCCGCTTCGATGCTTCCCGGCGCGGGTGGCTCCAGCGGGGTGTCGTGGACGGTGAATCCGAAGGGAGCGGCCTCGTCACGACGCATGTCGGCGGTGTGGCCGGTGACGCTGGTCAGGCCGAGAGCGAAGTACGAGTCACCGAGGGCGTGGTGCAGGTGCTGCCCCATGGGGAGCCCTGTGAGGTGGCCGTCGAAGGCGATCGGCGTCTTCTGGATGTGGGCGTTGTGCGCCATCAGTACGACGCGGGCCGTGGGTTCGAGTCGGTTCAGGTGCCACAGAAGTGACTCCGCCATGTAGAGGTCGCGGGCGGAGGTGTCGGCTGTGAGACCGTCTCCGGCGAAGAGGGCGGCCATGGCGCGGAAGGTGTAGTCGCCGTGGCAGGCGGCCTCCAGGCATCGCAGGGCGGTGTCGTAGCTGTGCCGGTCTCCGCGGGAGAGGTACAGCGGTTTCAGGGAACGGAATCGGATGAGCAGCCGCGCCAAGAGCGCGCTGAGGGTGTCCTGGTCGGTGGTGGTCAGACGCGCCCATGCGGGTGCGGCCACGGCTGCCGAGTCACCGGCGAAGGACGCGGCGATCGTGGTCGCGCTCTGGACCATCGGCAGGGTTTCCGGGTCGGCGTGGTGGAGGTAGTCGGCGACCGGGGCCAGGGCGGGGAGCAGCGACCCGCCGGCCGCCGGGATGTCGATTCCTGCGAAGCGGACCGGTTTCGCGGCGGTGCGGTTGTGGCGGCGGATGAACCGCAGTGGTTCCTGGAGTCCGATGGGGACCGCGGTTGCCAGGAGTGCGGAGAGGTCGTCGTCCCCTCCCGTGCCGTGGGTCCAGGCATCGAGGGGTATGGCTTCGCAGAAGCCGTACTCGAAGGCCAGGACGGTGAAGCCGCAGCGTTCGACGAGGAATTGCAGGATGCGCTGGCGCATCGCGGCGAACTCGTTGATGAAGTGGGAGTGTTCGCCGAGGGCGACCACGCGGGCACCGTCGAGGATGTCGCGCAGCGGTTCCAGGTCGTCCAGGGGCGCTGCCGGGTCGAGGTGGCTGAGCGGGGTGGCATGGCCGTGGAGCCAGTCGGTGAAGGAGGTTCGATCGGTGGCGGCGGGCATGGTGGCGGCTCTTTTCCGAGAGGTGATGGCGAGCGCGTGGGCGGTGGATTACGGGTGTGGGAGGGAGGGTGCCACGTCCTGCAACTGGTCGCCACTGCCGGACATGAGGGTCCGTACGTGCTCGCTGATGTGCTCGGCGGGCCAGTCCCACCAGGCCAGCGCGAGCAGCCGGGCGATGTCCCTGTCGCTGTAGCGGGTGCGCAGGAGACGGGCCGGGTTGCCGCCGACGATGCCGTAGTCGGGGACGTCCTTGGTGACCACGGAGCTGCTGGCGATGATCACGCCGTGTCCGATGCGTACGCCGGGCATGACGGTCGTGCTGTGGCCGAACCAGACATCATTGCCGACGACGGTGTCCCCGCGGTTGGGCAGGCCAGTCAGCAGGTCGAAGTGGTCGGCCCAGGAGCCGCCCAGAGTGGGGAAGGGAAAGGTCGAGGGGCCGTCCATGCGGTGGTTGGCGCCGTTCATGATGAACCGCACCCCCGTGCCCAGCGCGCAGAACTTGCCGATGACCAGCCGCTCCGGCCCGTAGTGGTACAGCACGTTGCGGGTCTCGAACGCGGTCGCGTCGTCGGGGTCGTCGTAGTAGGAGTACTCCCCGACGTCGATCAGCGGGGACGTGACCAACGGCTTGAGCAGTACTACCCGCGGCTGGTCAGGCATCGGGTGCAGGACTGTGGGGTCGGCGGGTACGTGCACGGCGGACGTCCTTATCGTGTGCGAACGGTCGGTACGCGGTGACCTGGAAGTAGCGTTCGCCCAGGGGTCCTGGGCAGCGGCATGGTGATGTCGACGCTCTCGGCGCGCAGCCACTTCTCCCGGCCAAGGCGGTTGTTGTTGTCAACGGCTGTTCACGGATGCCTCGTTCGAGGTGGTGACCGCATCTGGATCGGTGGAACGATGCGGCGCCGCGGAGCCTTCCGCGGGCCTGGACCTCGCCAGCCACAGGCCGGTGAACAAGGCGCTGGCCAAAGTGACGGTGCCGGCAGCGAGGAAGGCGCTGTTGAGGCCGGTCTCGAAGGAGGCGCCGCCGGATTGCCGGGTGCGGACGATGGCTCCGAGTACCGCCACGCCGAGCACCGCGCCGATCTGCCGGGTGGTGCTGCTGATGCCTGATGCGAGGCCGCCTTCCTGCGGGCTGACTGCTTGGATGGCGGCGCCTGTCAGTGGGGACATGGCCAGGGCGAAGCCGATGCCGGTGAGTCCCAGCCGCCACCACACGTTCCCGTAGCCGGTGTCGGCGTGCACCATGCCGAGCGCCAGCAGTCCCAGGCCGGCCAGGGCCAGGCCGGTGGTAACCACGATTCGGAAGCCGTACCGGGCGGCGAGCCGACCCGCGTACGGGCTGACGATCACCATGGCGAGGGATACAGGCAGGGTCTGCAGGCCGGCGCGCAGGATCGAGCTGCCCTGGACGTACACGAAGAACTGGGAGAAGAAGAACGACGAACCCATGAGCGCGAACCCCACCACGACCATGGCGGTGTTGGACACGGTGAACAGGCGCTGCCGGAACAGCGGCAGCGGCAGCATCGGAGCGGAACGACGCGCTTCGACGGCTACGAAGGCGGCGAGGAGGATCGCCGCGGCGGCGAAGCTGCCCAGGATGACCGGTGAGGTCCAGCCGCGGGCACCACCCTCGATCAGCCCGTAGGTCAGTACCCCCACCGCCAGAACGGACAGCACCGTGCCCGGGATGTCAATCGCGGGGGCGCTCGGATTGCAGGACTCGCCGAGGTGGCGTAGGCCGACCAGCAGCAGAACCACGCCGATGGGCAGATTGACCAGGAAGATGGCGGGCCAGCCGAAGGCTTCTGTCAGCACCCCGCCGGCCACGGGGCCTGCGGCCAGACCGATTCCGCTGAATCCGGCCCACAGCCCGATCGCCTTGATTCGTTCTTGCGGCACGGGATATGCGGCGGCGAGCAGGGCAAGCGAGGCAGGGCTCAGCGCCGCGGCCCCGATGCCCTGCAGCACCCGGCCGGCGACCAGCCAGCCGACCGAGGGGGCGAGGCTGCACAGCAGCGACGCGGCGGTGAACACCGCCACGCCGGTCAGGTACACCCGCTTGCGGCCGAACCGGTCGGCGAAGACACCGCCGGACAGCAGCAGCATGGCGACCAGCAGTACGTACGCGTCGACGATCCATTGCAGACCGGTCAGCTGAGTGTGCAGCCGGAGCTGCATATCGGGCAGCGCCGCTCCAACAATCGTGTTGTCGAGCAGGACCATGAACTGGCCCAGGCAGGCCACCGTGAGCAGCACGGCCCGGTTTGATCGACTGCCTACGGTCGCATGCGATGCAGCCATGGGGATCCCCCTCAATCGGTAGTTGCACCCGGCCACGGTCGGCGCGGGTGGCGATACACCCGAGCACCCTAAAGCAGCCAGCGACTGCGTTAGGTGACTATAGGAGGGCTCGCCTCGCAAACGCAAGTCACGACTGCGTTAAGGTGGGGGCATGAACGAGAGTCAGCGAGCCCGGCGGCCCGGTGGGCGCAGCGCCCGCGTCGGCGCGCAGGTACACCAGGCCGTGACCAACCTGATCAGCGAGCGCGGCTACGGCAACTTCACCGTCGGCGACGTCGCAGCCCGTGCCGGCGTAGCCGACAGCAGCATCTACCGCCGGTGGGGCAGCCTGGAAACCCTGCTCAGCGACGTGGCGCTCACCCGCCTCAACACGCAGTCGCCGATGCCCGACACCGGGAGCCTGGCCGGCGACCTGCGCACTTACGCGGCCCAGGTGGCCCGCGAGATCACTGGACCCGACGGTCCGGCGGTGCTGCACCTGGCCGTCGCCCTGTCCAGCAACGGTCAGCAGGGCCTGCAGGCTCGTGACGACCTCCGCGCCGAACGCACCCGGCAACTGCAGTCCATGCTCGATCGCGCCCGCGAACGTGGCGAGCACGCACCCGACGCGCTCGGGGTGCTGGATCACATCCTGGCCCCGATGTATATCCGCGTCTTGTTCGGCATGGGCCCGCTCACCCCGGACTACATCGACGGGCTGGTCGACCGATTGCTGTGACCTCAACCCGGTCCCCGGGATCAGCCCTCGGACGCAGTGCTACGGCACCGTGAGGTGCTCGCCGACACGCGCCCGGCCCGCTCGGCATCCGCCCCTTGGCCGGCTCGCGCGGCCTGGCTGAATCCGTCGGCCGGCGGGCCGTCGCCGCGGATCGGGGTGAATTCGACGTCAGGTGCGGGTCGTAGGCGTCGGGCTCGTCGGCGAACTCGTGGGAGGAGTATTCGTCGAAGCGGCGGATGCGCTCGGTCAGTGGTCGGTATCGCCGGAGCCGGACGCGCCCTGCCCATGGCCCTGGCCACACGCCGACCGCCTGAGCTGGAAGGCGGTCAACGGGCACGTTCAAACAGTGCCCACAACCGGATCGGCGACAGCTACTACCTCGCGATCGACGGACAGATCGCCGCCAAGCCCTACACCCTGCTTCGCAAGGCACTGGAGCGCTCCGACAAAGTCGCCGTCGCCAAATTCGCGTGGCACAACCGCGAGCGCCCTCGGCCTGCTGCGGGTACGTGAGGGCGCCATCGTGCTGCACTCGATGCGGGGGTCGACGGGCTTGCACCTGGTGGTGTGGCTGCGGATGTGTACGCGGGCATGCCGCGCACTCCGAGGCGAATGCAGAGCAACGATGACCATGATGACGGTGACGGCGATGGCGCCGTTGACGCTCTTAGCCTCGGGCTTTCACGAGCGGGCTTGTGCGGGTCTTGATCAGATAGGCGGAGAGTGCTGCTGAGCTGCAGCGATGACACTTGCCAGGGGCTCTGTCCGCTGCAAGGAAAGAAGCACTCTCCAGGTGAACGAGCGCATCGGGCCGTTTCCACCTGTCCGACCCCTTGTCGGCGGTGGCGCGGGGTCTCGTAGCCACCCGCAAAATAGCTGGTCACGGGAGCGGTCTGTGCAGGACCCTGAGCGTATGCCTCGACGTCTCATGTTCGTGCAGTTGAAGACTGGTTACAACACCGACCGCGGACCCTCGTGGATCGGGTGGGTCGACTTCTCGAAGACCTGGAGCACTGCGTACTTTCACGGGAGGACACTGCGCCGGGCAGGGGGGATGTTCGATGCGAACTTCTACGACGTGCAGACCAACGAGGAGTTCTGGGTCTCCGGACCGAAGCGGGACCGCACAGACACCCGCTACGGCCCCTCCAACCCTGAAATCGAGCCGGAAGCCGTCGAGACCTATCACGCCTTCCTGGAGGGCGCGCCCCTGCCGGGCCGGGTAAACGGCTAACCTCGCGCCCTTGCGAGCGGGCTTGTGCGGGTCTTGATCAGATAAACGGAAAGCGCTTCTGACCTGCAACGATTGGACTTATCGAGGGTCCTGTCAGCTGCAAGGAAAGAAGCACTCTCCAGGTGAACAAGCGTATCGGGTCGTATCCGTCTGTCCGCGTCCAGGGCGGTGGGGGTGCGGTGGTCTCGCAGGCCGGTGGGGTGCTACTTCTGGAGACCGTCCGCAAGGCCGGGTTGGACGATATCGTCGGCGATGACGCCGTGGCGCAAGTCGCGGGCGGTGCACGACCCGGGCAAAGTTTTGGTGGACCTCGCGCTGGCGGTGGCGCTGGGCGGGGACTGCCTGTCGGATGTGGTGGTGCTGCGGGCCGAGCCACAGGTGTTCTGGACGGTGGCCTCCGACCCCAGCGTCTCTAGGCTGGTCGAGACCCTGGCTGCGGCTGGCCCACGCGCGCTGACCGCGATCCGCCACGCCAGGGCCGAAGTCCGCGAGCGGGTATGGAAGCTGGCCGACGCCGACGCCCCCGACGCCGGTGGCCAGGTCATCGTGGATACCGACGGGGTCCTGGTGCTGGCGCACTCCGAGAAGCAGGACGCCACCGCGACGTGGAAGCGGACCTTCGGGCACCACCCTTTGGTCGCGTTCGTCGACCACGGGTCGGCCGGGTCAGGGGAGCCGGTGGCGGGGCTGCTGCGGCCGGGCAACGCAGGCAGCAACACCGCGGCCAGTTCGTCTACGTGGACGGCGAACTGGCCGACGGCGACAGCATCAAGCTCATGCGTCTGCGCTACGGCGGATCTGCCGGCACTTGGGGTTTCGCCCTCTGCCTCGCCAGGACCGACAAGTACGAGGGCACCATCCTGCCCACCGGCAGCTTCGTCGGCACCCCCGAGGACGCTCTGGACTGCGCCTGCGGCCTCTATCTCGCTACCCCGGACATCTGACCAACGCCACACGGCACCGGCTCCGGAGCCGCCCCCTAAGGACTTCCAAAGCCGACCAGTCAGTTTTCCAGGCGGACAGGCATCAGTATCGAAAACGTGTCCTCGGCGTCGGTCCGGCGGATCGCCAGGGGCGCCGTAGGGGCGCCGACCTCCAGAATCAGTTGGTCCCGGGCCCCAGCCGCGAGGGCATGCAGCAAGAACTCGCGATTGACGGCGATGTTGCCCTGGCCGTCGTCACCGTCTTCGCAGACGCGCACCGTGCCGTCGCCCGCCACCTTGAGCACGCTGAGGTCACAGGACACACCGTCCTGCTCGCGCACCTCGCTGACGCGGAACGGGCCGGTTTCCACCGCCACCCGGAAAGCCGGGACATCGACGAGGGCACGGTGCCCTGCCGGCAGGCGGATGAGGCGACGGTAATCAGGGAAGTCGTGATCGAGACACTGGCCGGCCGCCTGACGGTCCCCTGCCTCCAAGACCACGCGGTCACCGTCCACAGTGAGCTGGGCGGATGCGTCGTCACTCAGCAGCGCTCGCATCGCGTCGGCGAGCGGGGACGGCACGATGACCTGCATACGGGGCCCGCCATGCCCGGTGGTACCGGCTTGTGCGACTGCCATCCGGTACCGGTCGGTGGCCACGACATGGAGCGTCTCACCCTCGATGTCGAACAGGACACCGCCGAGCATCGGCAGCTCCGGGTCGGTGCTGGCGGCGAAGCGGACCGCGTCCAACGCCGCGGCCAACTCAGGGGCGGAGACAGCCAACCGGACGGTGCTGGCGGAGCGGAGCAAAGTCATGGGATTCTCCCTGCATTCGAGTAGCGCTCTGACTGCGGAGAACTCAATGCGGGCATCGGACAGCCTCAGTTCAAGACGACGCAGATGCGCCTGAAGCAGCTGCCGCACCAGGTCGGTGTCCTCACTGGACCAGCCGGCCAGCACCAGCCGAATGTCCGCCAACGGCATACCGGCCCGGCGCAGCCGGGCCAGCAACCGGGCCTCTTCAAGCTGCTCGGGGCCGTACCAGCGGTAGCCGCTCACAGGATCTACCCAAGTCGGGACCAGCACGCCGGCACCGTCGTAGAACCGCAGGGCGCTCACGCTCAGTCCACTGTCCCGGGCCATCTCACCAATACTGCGCATCTCGCTCTCCACACCCAGAACCCTGAGCCCTCCACCAAGTCGAGGGTCAACCCCAGCCGACCGACTCGAATATGAACAGCATCCGGGTACAGAGGCAAGACCGGCCGAGGAGGACGAACGACCCGTGCTGAACGTGGGCAGGCCGACAGGAGCGTGCCGCCGATATCAACGGCCATTGGGACGCCCACGTGGGCGGGGTTCTCCCGATCCGTTGCCATCAGGGGGCTGCGCCTGCAGCCTCTACCTCGCCAGACACGACACCGGCTGCGGAGTCAACCCCCGAAGGACTTCCGGAGCCGGCCACTTAGCAGGTCCTCGCCGTCACAGCCCGACTCGTCGCAGGCTATCCAGCGTCCGTCGGCTTCACTGTCGAGTGTCGGCGCGGTTTGTGTGAGCCGCTGGTACTCGGGTCCGGTCTGAGGCATGACCGCATTGTTCCGAAATCGAACCGGCCACGCCTGGGGATTCTTTGGGCAAGTTGCGCGGTCCCATACCGGAGATCGAGGCCCAGGCCGACCTGATCTCCAGGGTCAGCGGCGGAGTGCGTAGCGGGTGAGGCGGGAGCGGGCGGCTTGTTCGCTGATCCCGAGCGCCTGGGCGACGGTGTCCCACTGTGGCCCGTCTGCGGTGTCGATGCTGAACGCGGTGTCGGTCGCCGCCCGTTCGGTGAGGCGTTCCAGGGCGGCGACGGCACGGAGTGCGGCCAGTGGTTCGTCGGCGACCAGGGCGGTGAGGCGTTCCTCGACCTGGTCGAGGAGGGTGGTGAGGTCCGCGGGCACGGGCACGGTGCGGGCCTGTACTTCAATGATGTGGGTGTCCCAGTCTCCTTCCGGTCCGCTGGTGTCGGCCAGGTATGGACGCTGGCGGCCGACGGCTTCCCAGTCGAGCGGGTGGCGGGTGCTGCCGCGCCAGCCGCACGAGCACGCACCGCGCAGCTCGGTGGCGAGCGGGGCGCCTAGGGTGCCGTCGTAGACCCACCATTCAGTGCTCTGGTGCATCGTCGGCCCGCTCCTCGCGTCGAAGTACACCGGGCTCGGCTCGGTGCCGTCGGCCAACAGGACGCCGGGCCGGCCCTCATGCTGGCTACCGAACTCCTCGGTCTCCCACATGCTCCGCCCCTCTCTCACCGGCCAGAACGCCGGTGACACCTCAAAGGCTGGCCGGGGGGCGCGCTGCAGCGCCGCCTCGTTCATGGGCCCGGCCGACTCACCCACGACCTTGCCCCAGCCCGGCCGGTCCCGGCGGGCGAATACCCGAACCGGTGAATCACGGTTTCCTAGGTCGAGGTCAGCCTGGCCGGGATGGTCTGGAGCTCAGCCGTGGCTTCCTGCTGCATCTCTCGGCATGGCGTGGGCCCGGTTATCCCTGGCTTTGGTCTTTCAGCGACAGGGCCGCCGCCTTGTGGCGGCGGCCTGCGGCCAGCGTCGCTCAAGCGTGATGCCACGGGGTAACTGGGCGCGTTGGTTGGCGGATCGAGATGCGGGGTGCACTTCTCCCAGGCTCATCGCGGGCACCTGCATCCGGGACCGTCCCCACGCGTACGGGGTGCACTTTTGGCGCACACCTCTGCGTGGCTGCGTAGGTGAGAGCGGAGAGCGAATGTCGATGGTTCCTGGCATCGGTTCGCTGTCAAGAGGCCCAGGAATGTCGATGAGAAGTAGCAGCACTTGAGAGCGGTGAGTCCGGTCGGGGATCGCGTCCCGCCAAGCGGTGTAGGCCGTGAAGATCTGTGCCGCGGGGCTGGCATTGGCGAGCACCATAGGGTTCGACATAACCGATCGACACCCTGATCGTGATGGCGTTAGCTGGCCGGCATGCCAGAGCTGCGTACCGACCGTCTCCTGCTCCGCCGGTGGCGGGAGTCCGACCTCGAACCGTGGGCGGCGATGAACGCCGATCCCGAAGTCCGAGAACACCTGGGGGCACTGCTGACGCGGGAGCAGAGCGATGCTGCGGTGGCGCTCATGCAGGCCGAGTTCGACGAGCGAGGTTTTGGGTGGTGGGCGCTCGAAGCACGGGAGACCGGTGAGTTCATCGGCCGCGCCGGCTTGGACGAGGTGGACGAGGACATGCCGTTCGCGGGGGTGGATATCGGGTGGCGGTTGGTGCGTTCGGCGTGGGATCACGGTTACGCCACCGAGGCCGCCCTGGCCTGCCTAGCCTTCGGCTTCGAGGCCCTCGGGCTGCGGGAGGTCGTTGCGTCGACGACCGTCAACAACCTTCGTTCCCAGGCAGTGATGCGCCGGATCGGCATGACCCGGGACCCGGCCGACGACTTCGAGGATCCGAGCGTGCCCGAAGGGCCGCTTCGCCAGTGTGTGCTGTACCGGATCCTCCGCAGAGAAGCCCACGGGCTACACGACCCCCTCGTCGTGCAGAGCACAACCATGGTCCCGAACCAAGCATCTGGGTGCTCTCAAAACTCGGCGACACCACTCTCCATGCGAAGCGGGTACTCTCGCGGCTGAGCTACAGGCGCTCTCGTAACTCGCTGACAAAGCCACAGAACGCCGCCTCGAACAGCGCCAGGTCAAGAGAGTCCTCGTACGCCCGCATGCTCCAGCCCGGCGAGAAGCCGCAGCGGTGCTGTTCGCTGCCGGGCAGGTTCTCGATCAAGGTCAGAGCGTCGGCGGCCGCTGTCCCGGCCCAGTGGGCGACCGCCCTGCCGGGGTATGGGACGCCCTGCTCAATCGGGAGGGCGGAGATCCTTACGACCTCGATCAGCACGGTGGCGGCGACGGCTTCGGCGCGGAGCTGCATGTGCACAGTCTGCCCGCCGGACCGGCCGCCAGCTATGGCATGTCGTGAGAGGCAATCCGCCGCGCGAAAGCCCGGAGCGCAGAGACCCAGCAGGCCAACTTCCTCGCTCGCGTGCCAACTGAAGCAGCCTCACCGGACACACCGTCAGCATTCGGAATGACTCATCTAAGGGCGGCTCGTACCGCGCTGCCCGCCGCAGCGTCGGGCAGCGCAGCGTATGCAGGGCGCGGGTTCACCGGGGGATCGGGGTGACGCCGGTCGCGGCGACGGAGAGGTCCCAGAGGCGTGCGGCCTCGTCGGGGTCGATGGCGTACGTGCGGACGCCGCCGTCGTCCATGGGTTGGTCGGGGGTGGAGACGCGGGCGATGTCACAGTCCTCCAGGTAGAGCCCGCCGCGGCCGTCGAGGAGTGGGGACGTGGCGGCCCACAGGCCGGTGGCGGCGCCCTGGGAGGGGGTCTTGAAGTCGGCGTCGATCACGTTGCCGTGCTCGTCCACCCAGCCGCGGTCGATCTGTTCCTGGAGGGCCATCTCGCGCTGGAGACCGGTGATGATCTTGCCTGGGTGGAGGGCGAACGCGCGGACGCCATCGTTGTGCCCGAGGGCGTCGAGGTGCACGGCGAACAGGGCGTTGGCGGTCTTGGACTGGCCGTAGGCAAGCCACTTGTCGTAGCCGGTACGGAAGTGCGGGTCGTGCCAACGGATCCCGGTCAGGGTGTGCCCAGCGGAGCTGTTGACGATGACGCGCGCGCCGCCTGCGGCGCCCAGGAGCGGGTAGAGCTCACAGGCGAGGGTGAAGTGCCCGAAGTGATTGGCGGTGAACTGGCCTTCCCAGCCGGGCCCGACGCGCCGCTCCGGGGTGGCCATGACTCCGGCGATGGCCATCAGGAGGTCGAGCCGGCCGGCGGAGTCGCTGATGTGCGCGGCGGCTGAGCGGACGCTGGCGAAGTCGGCCAGGTCCATGGGGATGACCTCGCAGGCCTTCACTCCCTGGAGAGCGGCACGAGCGACGTGGGGGCGGCGGGCTGGAACGATGACCCGGGCCCCGGCGGCCGCCAGAGCCCGGGTGGTCTCCAGGCCGAGCCCGGAGTAGCCCCCGGTCACCACAGCGGTCATGCCGGAAAGGTCGCAGTCGGCCACGATGTCCTCGGCGGGGGTGGCAGCGGAGAAGGGCGAGCCGAGCGGCTGCTGATCAGTAATGGTCATTCCGCCGACGCTACGATCTAGAGCGAGGTCTAGATCAAGTCCAGGAGTGAGAGGTATGACGACCGAGGGTGCCGTGCAGTCGCTGAGCATCGGCGAGGTGGCCGAGCGGACCGGACTGAGCGTGCACGCCCTGCGCTTCTACGAGCGCGAGGGCCTGCTCGTCGGACCGGTCCAGCGCACGTCGGGCGGCAGGCGGCGCTACACGTCCTTGGATGTCGACTGGCTACTGATCTGCGTCAGGCTCCGCGAGTCCGGTATGCCGCTCGCCGACCTCAAGCACTTCGCCGAACTGGTACGGCATGGTCCAGGCAACGAGGCAGAACGCCTGCGACTGCTCGACGCCCATCGACAGCGCGTCGACGCACAGATCCAGGCGCTGGAGGAGTGCCGGTCCGTCATCGCCTGGAAGGTCGGCGTCTACGCCGAGCACCTCGCCCGCGACGAAGCCGGCGGACTCTGGGACCCCACAGCCTGAGGCAAGCGTGGACAGCCGCGCCGTGTGCGCTGTGCCGGATTGGCTCCGCGGCTTCAAGCGTCTGCCTTGCCGGAGGCGTCAACAACGTTCTGCCCCGCAACATCTGGGTGTGGTGTCTCAAGACGTTGGTTCCACGAAGTTCTCGAACGGCTTCCGATGCAGGCGGTCGGACAGCACTTTAGGCGGAGGCGGAGGCCACGAAGAACGGAACGGCGACGAGGAAGCGGCCGGTCTCGGCGCGTCGGCGCTGTTCGGCGAGCCACTCGTCCGCCTGGTCACGGCCGACGGCGCCGCTGGCGCAGGCCGGCTCGGCGAGCCTCGCAAGCAGCGACAGCATCGCGAGGTCGGTGAACACGCTGGTGTGCACCTCGACCGTGACATCGTCGAAGCCGCCAGCCAGGAGCAGGCTGCGGTACTGACGGCCGGCGCGGGGCGTGCCCAGGAGGTCGGCGCGGGCGTGCACGATCGTGCGGGTGAGCGTCGCGTTATCCGAGTCGATCATGATGGCGTCCCAGTCCTGACCGACCAGGACGATCCTGCCGCCCGGGCAGAGGATCCGTCGTGCCTCCGCCACCGCGCGCCCTGGCTCCTGAAGTACGTGGAAGACCTTGTCGGCACGGTAGCCACGCACGCTTCCGTCGGCGAACGGCAGATCCTCCGCCCCCGCCTCCCGGAACTCGGCCTCCGACCACCGCTCCCGGGCCGCGGCCAGCATCCACGGGCTGGGGTCCACGCCCACCGCGTGGATGCCGCGTTCGGCCAGCTCAGCGACGGCTCGTCCGGCGCCGCAGCCAACGTCCACGACGGTCGAGCCCGGGACGAGAGACAGCAGTTCGTAGGAGCGGGCCCGCAGCCGAGTGGCGCTCGGCATCTGGTCCGCAGCGTCGAGGACGGCCAGCAGGGCTTCAGTGTCGCGGTGCTCTTCCACCGCTTCCTGATTCTTGGACATGGACGTCATGCTGCGACTTAATGTCGGCATGAAGTCAAGCGAAGACGGCGGCGCCGGCACGTTGAGCATCGGCGCCCTCGCGGCACGGTTCGGCCTGGCCACGCACGTGCTGCGACATTGGGAGGCGATGGGCCTGCTGAACCCCGGACGGGACGCCGGCGGGCGCCGCCGCTACGGTGCGGACGACCTCACCCGCGTGGCGACGATCCTCATCTTGAAGGAGGCCGGCCTTGGCCTTAACACCATCAGGAGCCTGTCCGCAACCGTCGACCGCGCCACCCGGCACGAGATCCTGCATCCCGCGGCCGAGGAACTCCGGTTGAGAATCGCAGCGGCCCAGGCCTCATTGGAGCTCATCGAGGGCGGCCTGAACTGCGAGCACGAGGACGTCACCCAGTGCCCGAACTACCGGCGGCTCATCGCCGAGCGGGCCGACCCCCGAAGTCCGGCCGGAGAGCCAGTGATCGACGCCGTGGCACCAACCTCATGAGACGGCACATCAGGGCGGCGGCGTGGCGCCGGACGTCGGCGGCCACGGCGCGGGCGTGCCCGGTCAGAGCTGGAGGGCGATCTGCTCGTAGTCGCAGGTGTCGGGGGTCAAGAGCGCAGACCGCACGCGACCGGATCGCGTGACGCCGGGGCCGGGTCGTCATTGAGCTTCTTCAGCGTTGCCGCTCCAGGGTGAGGACGGCTTTGGCGATTGACGTCATGCGGTTGGGGCTGCATCGGGATCTGCGGAAGATCCGCCAGGACTTCAGCCGTGCGACGCCGCGTTCGACCGGTGCCCGCGCCGCGGCCAGCGCCTCGTTGAGGGTCTTTTCGGTGGGGGTGAGTTCCTGCAGGGGCCTGCGCTTGATGCCGGTGGTCAGCCAGGGGCCGGCGCCCTGGTAGGCGAGATCGGCCAGGATGGGGACGCCCTGCCGCTCGCAGATGCGGATGATCTTGTGGGTGCGGGCGGCGGTCAGGTCGTGAGCTCGGCCCGGCAGCGCGGGTGAGAGCCACAGCAGCCGGCCGTCCGGATCGGTGACCACCTGCACGTTCACCCCGTGGCGGCGGTGCTTGGCCGAGTAGTCGGCGGGCGCGTCGGCTCCGCAGGGTCAGAAGCGGGCGAGGTATGCCGGGCTTGGGCCGCGGCGCCCGGTCAGGTGGAGGCCGGCGGCGCCGGCGAGCCGGTGCAGCCGGCCGAAGGGGATCCAGTGCCGGTCGAAGAACTCGCCGATCACCCTCGCCCGCCTGGTGCCAGTACCCGTGCCGCCTCGCGCAGTACCCGATCCGGCTCGGGGATCTCGCCGAGCGCGGTCACGGCGTATATGGCGTCGAATGTCCCGTCGGCGTAGGGCAGTTCACGTGCGTCCGAGCGGGTGGGCGTGATCGTCGCCAGGCCGTCGCGCTCGGCGCGGCGCATCACATGGTCGAGCATCTCCTGCTGGATGTCGAGCACATCGAGCCGTCCCTCCGGCCCGAGCTGCGGGGCGACGTGCAGCGACTGCAGGCCGGTCCCCGGGCCGATCTCCAGCATCCGCTCCCCCGGTCGCGGCCGCAGTACGGCGTCCATCCTGCCGGCGGTCAGGAACGGCAACGGCGCGTCGAGCAGGCCGCGTTGGGCGTACGGATAGGGCGCTGTGTCGCCCAGCCACCAGGCGGCGGCCAACGCGGCGCCCGCGCCGGCGGCGACCGCCCAGCGGGTCCGGGCCGGGATCGGGGCGACGGGGGCGGTGGTGATGCGGTGCATGGTGTTCTCCGGTGGATCGATTCGGTCCGTGGTACGTAGTCGGGCGGTCGGCGTCACGCGGGCCGGCTCAGCGTCCGCAGCGCCAGCCGGCCGCACAGCGCGGCGAGCGGCAGCTCGGCGCCGAGCGCCATGGCGACCGCGGTGGCGAAGTCGCCGCCCGGGGCCGCGGTCGTGGTGTCGAACCAGGCGTCCACCACAAGCAGCGTCGCGGTCGCGGCGGCTGCCAGGGCGTGCCGCCGGTCGCCGCGGGCGGCGAGGAGGCCGGTGGCGATCAGGCCGAGCGCCTCCAGCGCGTCGAGCCCGACCCAGGCGACCGGCCAGTGCGCCGCGGTCGCGGTGGCCGGCAGGCCGGTGGCCAGCACGTACAGCCACGGCAGCAGGGCGAGCCCGCAGGCGACCAGCAGCCACCCGGCCCGCCGCATGCCCCGCGCCGGGCGCGGCTCCTCCGCCTCTTCGTGGAGCGGGATGACCTCGGCGCGGTCGAAGCCCTCGGCACCGGCCACTTCCTCATCGCACAAGGCCTGTTGACGCATCGTCTTCCCCCGCTCCCCGCCGGCTCTCCCCTTCACGTGCTCCACCCTCCGCCGCACACCAGGGCGCCGTCAGTCACGCAGGGTTCCGACCCGGGGTGGAGATAAGTGCACCCCCGAACCGGGCGGGAGCGTCATGGCACGGGGATGGCCTGCGGCTTACCGTTTGACGCATGCAACTCACGACGTGGCTGCAGCTGGTGCTGGGCCGGCCGTTCCGCAGGGCGGGACACCGGACCGCGCTCGTCGCCGCCGGCCTGCCGCTCCACCTCGCCGTGGTGCCACTGTGGCTCTGGCTGCTCGGCACGATGGCGGCGTTGGTGCCGGCCGTGACTCCGCTGCCCGTGCTGCTCACGCTCGTGGTGACACCCCTGCTGACCGTCGGGCAGCGGCGGCGCTACCGGGCGCTCGTCGGCAAGGACCTCCCGCGCCCCGCCGTACCCGGGCCGGGACGCAACTGGAAGTCGGCGGTGCGCCGGCTGACCGGCCGGGCCTTGTGGCGGCAGGTCTGCTACCACGCCGTGGCGGGTCCGCTGCTCGCCGTCCTGGACCTCGCCGTCCTCGCCGTCTGGGCCGCCGCTCTCGTGGCCGCCTCCATCTACGTGTGGATCTGGGCGCTGCCCCCGCAGTGGCGGGTCACCGACCTCGGGTACACCACGCAGGCCGCGTACATCACCGCCGGCGGCCTCGCCCTGCTGTTCCTCGGGCCCCGGCTGACCGGCGCTCTGGTGCGGCTGGAGACCCGGGCGGCCGAGGTCCTGCTCGGCCCCAGCCGCACGGAGAAGCTCGCCCGCCGGGTCGCCGACCTCGCCGAGAGCCGGGCCGGCGTGCTCGACGCCGCCGACGCCGAGCGGCGGCGGATCGAGCGCGACCTGCACGACGGCGCACAGCAGCGCCTCGTCTCACTCGCCGTCAACCTGGGCCTGGCCAGGTCCACCCTCGGCGACCTGCCGGAGGACGCCCGCAAGGTGATCGACGAGGCGCACCGCGAGGCGAAGGAGGCGATCGCCGAGCTGAACAACCTGGTGCGCGGCCTGCATCCGGCCGTCCTTGAGGACCGCGGCCTCGACGCCGCGCTGTCCGGGGTCGCCGCCCGCCTCCCGATCCCGGTGCGCGTGGCGGTGGACCTGCCGCAGCGCCCCTCACCCACGGCCGAGGCCGTCGCGTACTTCGTGGTCTCCGAAGCCCTGACGAACGTGGTCAAACACGCCCAGGCGACCCGGGCGGACGTGACCGTGGAGCGGATCGGGGAGACACTGCTGGTGGTCGTCGCGGACGACGGAGCGGGCGGCGCGGATCTCGCGGCGGCCGGCGGCACCGGGCTCGCCGGGCTCGCCAAGCGCGTCGCGTCCGTCGACGGCACGTTTTCCTGCCGCAGCCCCGCCGGGGGCCCGACCGTCATCACCGTGGAGCTGCCGTGCGCGCCGTGATCGCCGAGGATTCCCTCTTGCTGCGCATCGGCGTGGTCAAGGTGCTGGAGGCGGCCGGCTTCGAGATGTGCGCGCAAGTCGCCGACGCAGAAGGGCTGCTGGCGGCCGTCGAGGAGCACCGGCCCGACATCGCCGTGGTCGACGTGCGCATGCCGCCCGGCTTCACCGACGAGGGAGTGCGCGCCGCGCTGGTGATCCGCCGCCAGTACCCGCGTACCGCCGTGCTCCTGCTGTCGCAGTACGTGGAGGAGCGGTACGCGGCCGATCTGCTCGCCGCCAACACCTCGGGCGTCGGCTATCTGCTCAAGCAACGCGTCGCCGACGTCGAGGAGTTCGCAGAGGCGGTACGCCGGGTGGCGGCCGGCGGCACCGCGCTCGACCCGCAGGTCGTCGCGCAGCTGCTGGTGCGCCGGCACAGCGATCCACTCGACCGGCTGACGCCGCGCGAGCGGGAGGTGCTGGAGCTGATGGCGGGCGGCCGGTCCAACTCCGGCATCGCCGCCGAGCTGGTGGTGAGCGAGAGCGCGGTCGCCAAGCACATCAACAGCATCTTCACCAAGCTCGACCTGTCCAAGGCCGACGCCGACCACCGCCGCGTCCTGGCGGTGCTGCGCTTCCTGGGCGTTGTGACCGCATAGTGCGCGATCACGCCCGCATGCCCAGTCGACAACGGTGCTGATCGCCATTTGGTGGGGAATGCGGCGCCTTCGGACACGTGCTCTTCACCAGGATTTGCCGCGGTGGGCGTCGAAGGCGGTGGCCGTCGTGCGCAGGGCCAAGGCATGGGTGGGGCCGGTCAGCGCTGGTGTACTCGCAGTGAGCTTCTTCGAGGTGGCCACCGATCGGGTGATGGCCGTGAGCCGCAACGGGCGAGGCCCCCGGGCTGTTGATCGAGATGTCTGACGTCTCAATCACGCTGCTCGGGGGCCTCGTTGGTTATCTATCCTGCCGCACTCGACCTGCCCCACGGGCTCGTGGAGTGGGTCACCATGCTGATCGTCACCCGCGAGGGTGATCGGCGCTGCAAGCTCCGCCCGTCCCAGCGCGCGATGGTGGCACTGGTCTATCTGCGAGAGCACACCACCCTGGCGAAGATCGCTGCCGGTCAGCAGGCCTGCTGACGCATAGCGCCTTGCTCGCAGAGCTGCACCACAGTTGGCGAGGGGCCTATGACTCGCGCCATCCCACATAGGGCACCCAGGTTCCAGACTTCTGGCTGGCCAGTTTCAGATACGCCGATAGGCGTGGGACGAGCCCTACCCGCCACTTCTTCCGTATCCGCGCGCGGCCGACCAGGGAATGCACCTGCTCGCACCTTTGTCCCGAAAAGACTGTTGGTGCAGTACGCGCGCTATCAGAGCAATTCATCTGAAGGTGTGCTTTGCGTGCATCGCTCGGGCGCGGCGTCGATGCCGCCCGACACCATCGGAAGTGTCGGGCCCGTCTGCACACCTGCGCGGGAACCGGCTCAGCACGGATCCACCGAAGAGAGGACCAGTGATGGCGAACGAGTTGCGTTACGGCGACCGGCTGCACCTGCAGAACCTCTATCAGGGCGACGGGGGCTACCTCGACACCAACGGCACTTCAAGCGCGCCAGGGGCCAAGTTGGCAGTTTCCACGGCCCCCACCGCCACGCGGGCGCCGGGCACCGGTACCTGGGAGATCGTCTCCGGTTCCTGCCAGGCCGCCGGCGCACCGGTGAAGAGCGGCGACATCATCTACCTGCGCAATCTCTGGGACGGTAACGGCGGCTACCTGGACGTCAACGGCGCAGCCAGCGCTGGCCAGCAGAGCTCCGGCGCCATCTACGACGTCACCACCGCCTGGGGCAAGGACCGCGACGAGAACAGCAGCCGCTGGCAGATCTTCGACACCACCTCCGCGCCCCTGGACGGCCTCGTCCGCTTTAACGACACCGTCCAGCTCTGGAGCACCTACCACAACAGGGGCGGTTTCCTGGACACCAACGACGTCAGCACCGCGACCGGCGCCCGATACGACGTGGACACCAGCGCCTACTCCAACCGAGCCAACGCCGACGTCGCCTTCTGGAAGGTCCTGCGACCGCAACCCTGACCCCCACGCCCCAGCCAGCCTCACCCCGGCGGCAAACGACACGAAGCCCTGACGGCCTACACGAGCCGTCAGGGCTCCTTCATCGGTTTTCTGTGGAAAACCCTGCGGTCCAGGGCCCCGAGTGGCCAACTACCGAACAACGTTCTGGCCAGATAGCAGTCAACGTTTCGACTCAGGCCTGTGCCGCTCGGCGGACGGCTGGCCAACTGCCGTGCAAAGTCACGGGACTCCGCCCGAACGGATGACGTCTCCGGCGCCCCGGGACAGTCCGGGACCGGCCGGCCCTGTCCGGGCCTGTCGACGTCCCGGCCACAAAGCGCCCCCTGATCCCCCGGCCCTGACGCGCCTCGCCCTCGGGACTGGTCCTGACCAGGCCGGACAGATCCGGACTGTCCCGGCCGCCCTCATGCATTGCCCGGCGAAGCGATGCCACGCAACGCTTCTCTCACCGCACCGCGCCGCCCCGGCAATTCCCTGCGCATGCATCACCTCGCGTCCGCCGGTACCAGCTCGCTGTCCCCGGCGGTGCGAACGAACACGGCTGCCCACCGCCGTTTTCCGGCCGCATCCGCACCCCGTGACGACCAGACCATTCGAGGAGAAGATTCGTGAACACCGCGCCACACACAACCTCCATCAGCCAGAGAGCACCCGGTGCTTGGCCCATGGCCTTACGGATGGCCCTGGTGGCCTTCGTAGCGGCGGTCGGGTTCGTTCTGGCCGGCCCGGCAGCCGATGTTTCGGCGGCCTCGCCCCCGCCCGACCCGGCAGCCGGCTCTCCCGCGAACGAGCCCGGCCGGTGGAACAAGCTGTCGTGGAACCTGTACGGCTGGGCCCACCACTCGCTGGACCCCAATGACCCGTACTACCAGGTGAAGCTGCCCGTGCAGCACATCATCAAGTGGCAGTTCAAGCGGGCAACGAACGGCGGCACGACCTTCTCGCCAAAGACTGACGGGCCGGACATCGCAGAGACCCTCGTCAACTATTACCGTGAGTCGCGCCAGACCGTGAAGGGCCTCACGAAGCAGGTCACCAAGGCCGAAAAGAAGGTCCGCCAGGGCGAGAAGCGGGTCGCCGCGGCCAAGACCCCGGCCGAACTCGAACAGGCGCAGCAGAAGCTGCGGAAGTCGGTCAGGCAGTACAAGTACGTGTCGGGCAAGCTCCGCGACGTGAAGAAGGCGCAGCCGGAGAGCACCGGTACGCAGGTCAAGCGCCTCGACAAGCAGGTCCGCAAGCTCGAGAAAAAGATCCGCAAACTCGAACGCAGGGCCGATCCGCGGCAGACCAGGACCAAGGACGGGCGCGCTCTGGTGAAGCAGCAGATCCACGACACCCGGACGGCACTGTCACGGGCCCAGGCCGAACGCGACCGGCTCCGCGGCCCGGACGATGAGGGTGACATCGGTGGCACACGCGCGACGACGACCGGCCCGAAGACACCGTCGAAGGGGCCGGTAACCAGCGGCATCAAGATGCCGAAGGGGTCGGTTGTCAGCAGCGTCAAGCCGCCGAAGTCCGGGCCGAAGTTCGGGCTGAAGATGCCCCGTTGGGGCCGCGGGCAGGGCACCGGGCTGTCCGAGACCCTCGGTGATCTGGCCGGACAGGCCTACGCGGACCATGTGAGCAGCGAGCACGAGCAGCTCCTGAAGAAGGCGGTCGAGGACGACACGCTGGGCAAGGCCATCATCGATGACTACCACCAGATCGAGGATGACACTCCGCTCGACTCCCTCGGTCGCGGCTTCGACACGTCCAAGGGGTTCACCCAGGGCACCACGCGGGACATCGGGCCCAAGCTGATCAAGCATCAGGAGATGCTCGACACCACGAAGGCCGTAGCGGACAGGTCCAACGCCGACCCGCTCTACCAACAGGCACGCAGGGAATGCGGCGGGTACGACACCTGCGTCACCGAGCGGACTAGCAAACTCCGCACCCAGAACGCCAAGGCCATCGCCGCGTCCACGAAGAAAGCGGACAAGTCCAACTCGGATCCGCTCTACCAGCAGGCCCGCACCGAGTGCGGCGGATACGACACCTGCGTCACCGAACGCACCGACAA
>NZ_JBICXE010000058.1:0-31474 GCF_043200155.1 Streptomyces sp. NPDC048473 | reverse complement strand
TCATCGGCAAAACCACCCCGCCGGACGATCTACAACACAGACTGCCGCCCACGACCAGCACGAGCACCCCGAAACCAGGTCACGCCACCCCGCTGTCCAGCCACTTCAAGATGGCGGAGCTTCAATGATCGTCATCTCAGCTACCGCTGTGCCTGACCACCTACGGGGCGCCCTCACTCGCTGGCTTCTCGAAGTCACACCCGAGCTATACATAGGCACTGTCTCCGCTCGCGTCCGCGACGAACTCTGGTCGTCTGTCACCGCGTGTACAGCGGACGGCATGGCTGTGCTGGCATACCCATCGAACAATGAGCAGGGCTTCGATATTCGAACAGTTGGCAAGAGGCGACGGAAGCCAACGGACTTCGACGGCCTGACCTTGATTGCTTTCCAGAGACATAGTCAAGAAAATGCAAAGCCCCTCTAGACATGCAGGTCAGAAAGGGGTCCTCTCCGCGAGAGCGGAGGTGAGCCGGGGCACCAGTGATCTACCGAAACGACAACGACGGTCCTCTCCGCGAGAGCGGAGGTAAGTCGGGCTCGATAAAAGCGATTTGGTGGCTGTTGGTGGGATCAGGCCATGGTTAGCAAGTTATGTCGTTAATTCGTAACGGCGCTGGGCGAGGGGCAACGTGCGAGGCGGCCGGCTCATCTGGATAGTGAGGCGCACCGGGCGCCTTCGCGAAGGGGTGGGTCTCACCAGGTGGGGGATCCGAGGGAGGGAAGTCCATGACCAGGACGAAGAAGACTTGGGTAAAGACGCGGTGCGGCCGTGTGGCTGTGATCGGTGCGCTGGGTCTGGCCTCAGTGACTCTGGCCGCCGGGCCGGCATTCGCCAAGGGCGGCGTGGACATCACGGCGCCGCGCACGGCGCATGTCGGCAAGACCATCACGGTCAAGGCGCATGGCGGCGATGACAGCGCCGGCTACCTGCATCAGCTGTGCCTGGAGGAGAAGGGCTTCGGCGAAGGGTGGCACCAGGAAAATTGCAGCGCCGCGGTCGAGGGCGACGCGCGGGTCACTGCACACGGCACGTCCGCACGCCGCGGCAACCTGGAATTCCGTGCGGTGCTGTACGGCCTGACCAGCCCGCATGACCAGAATCCCGTGCGCTTGCAAGCCTCTGACGTGGTGACGGTGCACGTCCGCTGAATCAGCGGCGCGGCCGTGGACAGCCGGCACGACCACTGCACACGGCCGTGCACCGAATCGCTTCTCGGGAGAGCGCCCCGGCATCGTGCAGGGTGGTCACGAGGACGCGGGGTCCTCTTGGGACGGGGCCTAATTCGTTGTGCGGCTGCGGCCCGGGACGCGGCGGGCCGCAGTGTCTACCTGTTTGCGTGCCATGCCTACGCAACGACCGGCTCCGCACCGGGTTCCGATTGTTCAGTCCACCAGGCGGCGGACACTGCCCCAACGGCGGGCACTGCCGAGGCGCTGGTGAAGACTCGCGATATGGCGTGCGGCGACTTCCACAGGCGCTCGCCGCCCACCAGGCCACCCGGACGGACCGGCACGTCGACCAGGGCATCGCGGAAGCAGTCGAGCGGCAGACCCGCGCGATGCGCGAGCTGAGTCGGCGCGCGTTCCCGGAGCCGGAGGAGGCGTCGGCCGACCGGCTGGCGATCGACGCGGCCCGCGCCCAGCGCCGCCGCGAAGTCGCCGCCACCGAGGTGGCCGCCCTTCGGCGGGCGCGTGCCGAGCGCGTTGCTCAGCAGGCCGGAACCGCGGCTGTTGTCGCGTACCCTGCTCTGCTGCGCACGACGGCTTGATCCCTGCGATGACCTGTTGGACCAACACCCGAACTGACACGATGAGTTGGGACGAAAGGTGGGGGTTCGTGCGGGGTGACAGGCGGCAGATTCAGACGGCGGTCCTGGGGAGTGCGGACTCGGAGGAGCCGCTGATGCTGCCGCTGGAGGCGATCGAGCTGGACGCCTTCCGACGCCGGCACAGTGACGACACGTTCTGGTGCGGGCTGCTGCTCGGCGGCTGCGGCGGCCAGCTGACAACGAAGCTCTACACCGACCGCGTGTGCCACTTCGCTCACCACCCGGGCCCGGACGGACTGCCCCACGTCTGCGGGCGCCATGCCCGGGGAGTCGCCAGCGCCGACCACCTGTACGTGAAGTCCGCGGCCACGGCCTGGTTCCGGGGCTGCGGTGATCAGGCCGACTTCGGCTTCGACTTCGCCCGGCCGGACGGCGCGGCGATCGGCTCCGTGGTCGACATCCGGTTCACGGCACGTGGGCTGCGCGTACACCTGGACCAGGCGGTGGAGCCCACGTGGGACGAGGACGGCCTGGAGCCGGTGCTCGGGGTGTCGGTGCCGGTGGACCGGGACACGCTGATCCGCCGCTGGTATGTCCATCGCATCCGTCTGGACAGCGAGGGCACCACCCGCCGGGTCCGTATCGGCACCGAGGCGTTCGCGCGGCCCACCGAGTGGTTCGGCCTGGACGAGTGCGAGATGACGGAGCGTGGGCTGTCGACGCCGGCCATCGAGCGGATCGTCCGTTCGCGCAGCGCGCCCCCGCCGGCCCGTCGGCCGTCGGGGAAGAGCAGGAAGGCGCCGGATACGAGGGCCCAGGCCCAGGTCCTCCTCCGCCGCCTCCACGAGGCCCGCACCGTGGGGGCCGTGGTCGTGGTGAACAGGGTGAGCAGCACTCTCGCCACCATGGACGGCGTGGACCAGGAGACCCGTACGCAGATCGACGCCGCCCTTGAGGAGGCGAAGGTCTGGCTGGAGGAGCAGGCCGTAGTCCGCTGGCAGATGTTCTGCCGCCTGGGCGACGCGGTGGCCGAGGAGAACGTTCAGGAGGCCCGCGGGCTGCTGGCCCGTGTAAACGCGGTCGCAGCCCACGACCGCACCGACGCCGAGAACCAAACCGTGGGAGCAGCAGCCGAGTTCCTTGCCGCGCTGGTCAGGGAGCAGGAAGAAGCTGCCCGGAAGCTGAGCGCCGAAGCCGAAGCCGAGGCGGAGGCCCGCCGGAGGAAAGCCTGGAGGGGAGCGGAGGCGGTGCAGCGGGTGCGAGCGACTTTGCGTACCCTGCGCCGCCAGGGCCGCTCTATGTCCCAGGCGGACAAGCGCCGCCGGGTCGAGCAGCTCGTCGAAATGGCCGCTATGGCTGGTGATCAGCTCCCGTCGCGCGAAGCAAACCAGGTTGAGGCTTGGAAGGCGCGTGTGGAACGCGAGCGGGCGGCTGTACCCGAACGTGCACTCCCGGTTCAGAAGCAGATTGGCCAGGTGCGCCCGCCGAAGGCCCGGGACAAGCGGCCGGAGATGAAGAAGGACGAGCCCCGGCTGCACCACCAGGTGGCACGCGGGGACTGGTACAGAGGGACGTGTCCGCGATGCCACGCCGGGCCGGGGAAGGCGTGTGCCAACGACGACCGCGTCGGGCCTGGCAAGACGCGGCAGATTCCCCACGACGAACGCCTGCGCCGGATCCTGCAAACCCGCAAGGCCATAGCCCAGCCGCTGCAGCCGCGCAGGGAAAGGTGGGGAGAACAGGGGAGTGGTTCGCCGGCGCGAACCTGGCACGCAATGGACGTCACCTGCCCGAAGTGCGATGCCGCGCCCAACGCCCCGTGCACGCCCCACGGCACACACCGCGAACGGATTCAGTGGGCAAAGGAGTTCACCCGAAAGCTCTGGGGCTGACCCGCGCATCGGCCGCCCGGACCCCGGGCGTCTTCGCGCTGCGCACGCCGGGGGAACCTCAGGGCAACGACTGGGAGGCCGCAGGGGGTGATCACCCGTCCGTCCTGGGCTCAACCGCTCAGGCCCACGATGGTGGCCCACCTCGGAGGAATGGGGTGGGCCACCGGTTCGTGGACGGGTCAGCCGCAGTCGTTGCGGTTGATCTTCAGGGATCGGGTCTGGTCGTTGAGGTTGTAGCCGCGCAGGTCGTGGATGGAGCCGCCGCTGCGGGTCACGCACACCCAGCGGCCGGAGTAGTTCCGCTTCTCGTAGACGCGGGCGGTTCGGTCGGAATTGTTCCGGACGGAGCTGCCCCGGTCCCGGATCTCGGAGGGCAAGTCCTTGACGCCGCCGTCGACGGCGCGGCGGACCCAGGGCTGGCCGCCGAAGTTGATCTCGGGGTAGATGCAGACATAGCCGGACGGGCAGTCAATCGCCGCCCGCACCCCGCCGGCCGGAGAGGAGGCGGAGGCGGTAGTGGCGGCAACGGCGAGCGGCATGAGGGCCAGGGCGGCGAAGGCCGCGACGCGCTTCACAGTTTTGATCACGGCACCAGACTCCCCGGCCGCCATGACCGGATGCGGGCGATCTCCTGCGCATTCACTCCGCCAGAGGAGCGCGGAAGAAGCGTGCCGGGGCGCGAACACGGCAGGCAGGCCCCGCTCATTACCCCAGCTGCGAGCCGGTGGCCTTCGCCGCCACGTTCCGACCGCCGTGCGCGCAGGCTTTGACCTGATAGGAACGATTCTGATTACCGGCATCCTCATACCACCTCCTCCGTCGCCTCTTCCGAGCGTTCGTGTTCAGGGCTGCCCTCGTGTGCGCGATGGTCCTGGCGGCTAAGCGCTGGAGGAGCTCATCGCCGCGAAGGCTGAGGGCAAGGCCCCACCCGAGCCAGCCGAGGAAGGGGAAGGTGCGCCCGGCGGTGTCATCGACCTGATGGCCGCTCTGAACGCCTCAGTGAAGAAGGCCAAGGAATCCCGCGGCGAGGGCGAGCACGCCACCATCCACGCGATGAAGCCCCGCAAGAAGGCGACCGCGAAGAAGGCCCCGGCGAAAAAGACCGCAGCCAAGAAAACGTCGTCAACGAACAAGGCCGCGGCGAAGAAGACCGGCGCCCGAAAGCCGAAAAGTGCTTAGGCCAGCCCCGTCTGCGGGTTGCAGATCTGGCACGCCTCGATGTCCGGCTCGTTCATGGCGATGATCGCCTCCTGCCGGTTGATGAACCCCAGCTGGGCGCTGTACAGGGAACAGCGAGTTGCCGACAGCGCCCACCTGCGGGTTTGTGATCACGGTGGTGAGTGTCGGCATCGTTTGCCGACATTCAGGCAAGGTGACAGGGGGAAACCCCCGTGGCTGCTAGAAGTGGTCGGGCAGCCAGGGCTCGAACTGTGCCGTGCTGCGGACGAGGGCCGTGAGGGCCTTCTCCGATACGGCGTGGACTCCGGCCATGCGGGCCGAGGTGGAGGAACGGTAGCCCCCGGCGTACCAGACCGCGAGCTGGCGCCGTGTGAAGGTCACCTGTCCCTCGACGTGGGTGGGGACGATCTCGGCCGCTCCGGCCCTGACCTGAAGCATCCACCGGCCCCAGTCGCCGGTCTCGTTCTCGATCTCCATCGGTACGGCGGTGGTGAGGTCGGTGGGCCACCCGCGGAGCCGGATTGCCTCGGGGACGTCGAGGATGCGGAGCATCCAGGGGTGCCAGGCTTCAGCGGTTGTGCGGTGATGGCGGAGTCCGTGGAGGAGGGTGGGGTAGGGCGGGAGGGCGCCGCGCCGGAACTCGATCGTGCGGGCGCGGGTGTTGTGGTGGCCGAGGAAGGCGAGCATGGCGGCGGCGATGGGCTGGCTGGCGGCCCAGAAGTCGTGGACGACCAGGCTCATGCCGTGGCGCTCGTGCCGTTTGGTGGTGAGGCTGAGCAGGCCGGCGGTGGGGTGGTCGGGCCGGGCGAAGCGGTAGGTGGTGAGGTTGCTCTTGTCGTGCTTCCACCGGGTCCACCAGGTGGGCCGGTGGACGGGGCCGTTCCACTGGCGGGCGAGGTCGCGTTGGAGGGCTTCGGCTTCGTCGGTCAGTCCGTGCTCGACCTCGAAGTCCTCACTGGCGAAGGAGCGTTTGAGGTCGTCGGTGGCCACCGCCCAGGCGAGGACGCCGGTGGGGGCTTCCCATCCGAGGCGGCGAGCGTAGCCGGTGGAGGAGGTCACGATCGCGGAGATCACCGCTCCGCGCTCGATCAGGGGGCGCAGTCGTTCGGTGGCCATGTCGGTGGCCAGGTGCTCGCCGCGCTCCTCGGGGGCCACGCAGCCGTCGCCGAGGCAGGCGCTGGGGACGGGAGCGCCGCCGAAGAACTGATCGACGAGGAGGCCGAGGCCGCCGGCGACGACCCGGCCGCCGCGGACGGCGACCTGGAGGTCGGCGTGCTCGCGCAGGTGGGTGATGTCCCCGATCGGGTGGCCGTAGGCGCGGGTGGCGAGCTGATCGTATTGCTCCCACAGTCCGTCATCGGCCGGGGCGAAGGTCAGCTGCTGGTTCATGGTCCGCCTTCAGTAGTGGGTGGCGTCGCGGGCGGCGTCGGCGTCCAGAGGCACGAGGAAGGTGCGGGTGAAGGCCAGGACGCTGGTGCTGTCCTGGTTGTGTGTGGTGGTGTGGCAGGTGATGACCCCGGTGTCGGGACGGCTCTCGGAGGCGCGGCGGGTGAGGATCTTCGTCTCGGCGTACAGGGTGTCGCCGATGTGGACGGGCGCGGTGAAGCGCACCTGGTCGACGGCGAGGTTGGCGGTGGTCAGGCCGCTGATGCTGCGGACGGTCATGCCGGCCACGAGGTTGAGGGTGACGCCGGAGCAGACCAGGATGCGGCCCCACTGGGTCTGGCTGCTGTAGTGGGCATCGGTGTGGATGGGGGCGACGTTGCCGCTCAGGGCGGCGCCGAGGAGGTTGTCGAGTTCGGTGACGGTCCGGCCGGGCCGGTGTTCGATGATCAGGCCGGGGGCGAGTTCGGGGTAGGAGAGGCCGACGCTCTCGCGGATCCGGTCCTCGCCGACGTGGCGGTAGCTGTGGGGCAGGCCGGGGCTCATGACGTACGGTCCGCTTCGGCGACGAGCGCGCGGGCCCGGTTGAAGAAGGGGGTGCCGCGCATCTGCCCGTCCACGGTGGTCACCGTTCCGCCGCTGGCGTCGGCGGCCGTGACGATGGCGCGGGCCTGGGCGACCTCCTCGGTGGTGGGGGTGAAGACCTCGTTGATCACCTGTACGTGGCGGGGGTGGATGCAGCCCTTGCCGTAGAAGCCGATTTCCTTGGCCCGCTCGGCGTCACGGCGCAGGATGCCGGGGTCGTCGAGTTCCCAGGTGGGGGCGTCGATGGCGGGGATGTTCGCGGCGGTGGCCGCGTTGATGAGGGCCGAGCGGGCGTAGTGGAGGGCGTCCCAGCCCAGGCCGCAGTGGACGGAGGCGGCGTAGTCGGCGGAGCCGAAGATGACGCCGCCGAGCCGGGGCGCGCGCATGATCGCGGGGAGAGTGTTGAAGGCCCGGGGGCTTTCGATCAGCGCCCAGATGTCGGGGGTGTAGCCGTCGGCGTCGAGCACGGCGGCGACGAGTTCGATGTCGCGGGGGGATTCCACCTTGGGGACCACGATGAGGTCAGGCCGGGCGGTGTAGGCGGCGAGGGCGGCGAGGTCCTTGATGCCGTCGATCGTCGTGAGGCTGTTCATCCGGATGCCGAGGGTGCACGGCGGGTCGGGGAGGGCGAAGAACGCTTCGGAGGCGGTGCGGGCGGTCTGTTTGTCGGGGAGGGCGACGGAGTCCTCGATGTCGACGACGGCGACCGCGGCGCCGGACTTCTGCGCGCTGGCGAAGCGGTCTCCGTGCAGGCCGGGGGTGATGATCCAGGCCCGTCCGGGCCGGCGGCTGTTGCTGGTCATGGGAGGGTCACCTTCCGCTGCGCTTGGTGGTGATGAGGAGGTCGAGCCGGCCGAGGGTGTCGGCGTTCTTGATGTCGCTGTCGCTGACGTCGATGCCGTAGCGGTCGGTAAGGAGGACGGACAGTTCGACGACGGCGAGGGAGTCGAATCCGGCGTGGTCGAGGCTGGCGTCGTCGGTGAGCCGGTCGGCGGGCAGCTTGAGGTCGTCGGTCAGGATTCGGGTGAGGTCACCGGTCATGTCCGGCTCCTTTCGGCGAGTGGTTGCGGCGGAGGCCGGGCCAGGTGAGGGTGGTGGCACCCCAGGTCAGTCCGGCGCCGAACGCGGTGAGCAGGGTGCGGTGGCCGGGCTTGAGGCGGCCGTTGGCGGCAGAGCGGGCCAGGAGCAGGGGGATGGATGCGGCGCCGGTGTTGCCGGTCTCGGCGATATTGCTGAGCTGACGGTCGTCGGGGACGCCGAGCTGGCGGGCGACAAAGGCAGTGATGCGGCTGTTGGCCTGGTGCGGGACCAGACGGTCGACGTCGCCAAGTTCCCACCCGGCGGCGGTGGCGGCCTGGCGGGAGGCGGTGAGCATGCGGTCGACCGCATGCCGGAAGACGTCGCCTCCGTCCATGTGCAGGGCGCCGGGGCGGGAGGCCCGGATCAGGTCGGCGCCGGTGCCGTCGCTGCCTAGCACCACTGGCCCGAGCGCCCCGGCCTCGTCCGCGCTGCCACGGCGCAGCACCACGGCTCCGGCGCCGTCACCGAACAGCGGGACGGTCGTGCGGTCCTCGGGTTCGGGAAGGGCGGCGAGGCGGTCGGCGCCGATGACCAGGACGGTCCGCGCGGTGCCGGCGGCGATGAGCCCGGCTGCGGTGGCGAGGGCGTAGAGGAAGCCGGTGCAGCCGGCCGCGAGGTCGTAGGCGGGTATGCCGATCAGGCCGAGCCGGGTGGCAACGGCGGGGGCGGTGGCCGGACAGCAGCGGTCGGGGGTAGTCGTGGCAACCACCAGGGCCTCCGCCGTGACCGGTTCGCCGTCGGCGAGGGCCTGGGCGGCGGCCCGTACGGCGAGGTCGGTCGTGGACAGGTCCGCTCCGGCGACGTGCCGTTGGGTGATGCCGGTCCGCGAGCGGATCCACTCGTCCGTGGTTTCCAGACGTGCGGTCAGGTCGGCGTTGGAGACGATGCGCGGGGGCAGCGCCGCGCCGACTCCGCAGACCACGGCCGCCCTCCCGGCAGCCACGGATGCGGCGGTCATCGGGTTGCCGCCTTGAGCTGCCGGGCGACGTCGCCGATCAGGTCTTCCTGACCGGCGACGACCTGCCGCTCGCCGAGGGCGAGGAACAGGTCGATGGGGTCGACGCCTTCGGCGCGTGCGGTCTCCAGGACGGGCCGCTTGAAGCCGGAGAACACCCCGGCGATTCCGCTGGCCACGGCGATCGAGTCGATGGACGGCGGGGCCTTCATCAGGCGGTCGGCGGCGACGTCGGCGGCAGCCAGGACCTCGCGCAGGCCGATCCCGGTCTCGGCGCCGCGGCGCTCCAGGACGGCCACGAGGACTTCGAGCTGGGTGTTGCCGGCCCCGGCGCCGAACCCGCGGGCGGTCGCGTCGATGACGGACGCCCCGGCGTCCACGGCGGCAAGGCTGTTCGCCACGGCCAGGCCCAGGTTGTTGTGGCCGTGGAAGATGACCGGCACGTCGACGGCGTGGGCGATGGCGTGCACGCGCTCGGTGACGTCGGAAGGGAGGTAGTGCCCGGCGGAGTCCATGATGCCGACGGCCTGGGCGCCGAACTTCACCATCAGGGCGCACTGTTCGGCGAGTTCGCCGGGGCCGGTCATGTGACTCATGAGCAGAACGCCCTGGGCTTCGGCGCCGAGGTCGCGGACGACGCCGAGGTGGCGTTCGGTGACGTCGGCCTCGGTGCAGTGCGCGGCGATCCGTACGACGTCGGCGCCGTGGTGGACGGCGGCCTCCAGGTCGTCGGAGGTACCCCAGCCGGGGGCCATGAAGACGCCCATCCGCGACGAGGTGAGGGCTTCGCGGACGGTGGTGAGCATTGTGGCGTCGTCGAGCTTGGAGCGGCCGATCTGGAGGCTTGAGGCGCCCAGGCCGTTGCCGTGACCGACCTCCACGACTGGCACTCCGGCGGCGTTCGCGGCGGTGGCGTAGGCGCGGAGCTGGTCGGCGTCGAGCTGGTGGCCGACAGCGTGGTGGCCGTCGCGCAGGGTCGGGTCGTGCAGGAGGATCCGGGGCCGATCGTGCGGGTGTGTGTTCACGGGTGGGGTTCCCTTCATCGGGAGGCGGCGGCCGACTGCTCGGCGAGCAGGACGGCGGCGGCGTTGATGATGTCGACGCTTCCGGCGTGGCGGGGCAGGCGGCCGCCGGAGGCGGTCACCTCTACCGCGACCGAGATCCGGCCCGGGTCCACGGCGAGTGAGGTCACCTTGAACCCGGGCGTGTAGGCGCGCACGGCCTGGGCGGCGGCCGCGATGCTCGTGCGGACCGGTGCGGGGCGGATGCCGTCCGCGAGGACGGTCATGGCCACCCGGAACGGCGGGGCGGGCCGGGCGGGGCTGAGGTTGACCATCACCTTCACGTCCCGGGTGCCGGTGAAGGTCCGGATCGCGGCGGAGGTGGTGGCGATGTACTGGTCGAGGTTCAGGCGGGTGGCCCGGCCGGCGCTCGCGCTCGCCCCGGTGGAGACCACCTCGATGTAGATGGGGGTGCAATGCTTGGAGATTGCGTACAGGACCGGAATGGCCGCCTGCCCGCCACAGCTGACGAGGTTCACGTGCCGGTAGGCCGCCGACCGGTGGCTGTTGACCCCCGGGACGATGACCGTGCCAAGCCCCGTGGGGGTCAGGTCGATCAGGGTGGTGCCGGTCGGGCGCAGCGCCGCCCAGTGCTCGGCGTGGCTGTCGGCGTTGGTGGCGTCGAAGACCACATCGAAGGGCCCGGCATCCACCACGGCGCGGATCCCGCCGGCCGTGGTCGGGTGGCCCATCTCGGCCGCCCGGACCAGCCCCAGGCTGTCCCGGTCGCGCCCTGCCACCAGGGCCAGTTCCAGCTTCTGCGACTGGTGGATCTTGTCGGCGAGGTCGATCCCGATCAGGCCCGCGCCGAGTACCGCGATACGCAGACGCTGTTCATCAGCAGCCATTGGCCGCTCCTTCATTCGAGGGGAGAGGGTGGTGCATGAGTGAGAGGTGCGGGGTCAGCAGGGTGCTGCGGATCAGCGCACGCGCAGCTCGACCGGCGGAAGATGCGGCGAGCGGGCGCGCACCGTGCTCCGGGCCTCCAGCGGGAGGCTGGCGTGCACGGCCCCGGCCAGGACCAGCTGCCCGGCGCGCAGTTCGTCGCCGGCGCGGTGCAGCCGTCCGGCGAGCCAGGTCAGGGCACGGAGCGGGTCGCCGAGGACGGCGCGGCCCTCTCCGGTGGCCACCGCGGTGCCGTCGACGCTGACGACCAGCAGCTCGGCGGCCAGGTCCATGTCCGCGCTGAGCGACACCATGGGCCCGGTGACCACCCGGGCACAGGACGCGTTGTCGGCGATGCTGTCCGCGACCGTGATGCGCCAGCTGGTGAACCGGGTGTCGATCACCTCCAGGGCGAGGAACACCTTCTCCACCGCCGCCCGTGCCTCGTCCACGCTCACGCTCTCGCCCGCCAGGTCGCAGCCGAGCCGGAAAGCGATCTCCGCCTCCACCCGCGGCTGCATCAGCACGGACCGGGCCATGGCGCTGCCGGTAGGCAGCACCATGTCGTCCAGAAGGACACCCGAGTCCGACTCGTCGACGCCCATCTGTTCCTGCATGGCCCGAGAGGTCACCCCGGCCTTGTGGCCGACGACGCGGGCGCCGCCCGAGATCCGCCGGGCCACCGCCGCCCCCTGCACCCGGTAGGCGGTCTCCAAAGACAGCTCCGGCCTCCGGACGGTCAGCGCGCCGATCGGCACTCGCTCATACTCCGCCGCCAGCAGAGCCGACGCCGTAGCGGCGATCCAGCGGTCATCCTGCTCGTCCATGACGATCCCTCCTCAGGGCATGGGGCATCACATGCGGTTCGCAGACGTGGGCACGGGAGCAGATCCGGCGCGGCGCTGGTGTCGGCTGCCGGGCTGGGACCTGATGAGCAGTCAACCGGTGGGCTCATCGCAGCGGTACGGTGATGGGCAGGCCAAGCGGTATATCTCGTATATACGGGGCAGGTGCTCATGACCACGCGCACGCCGAACGTCCAGCTCAGCGCCCTTGTCGCCGAATCCGGCCTCACCTACGAGGTGCTGGCCAGGGCGGTCTGCGCGGTCGCCGCCGAATGCGGCGCACGCTTACGCACGAACAAGTCCAACGTCGAGCACTGGCTCAGCGGATCCGTGCCCCGCGGCGACACACCCCGCTACCTCGCGGTCGCGCTCTCGCGGCGCCTGGGCCGCCTCCTGACCACCGCCGACCTCGGCCTGCCCTCCCCAGTAGAGGTCGAGAATGACACCATCGGACTGTCCCTCGGGAGCGACCCGCTGGACGCCCTGCTGCCGATGTGGAGGTACGAGTTGGACCGCCGCCGCTTCCTGACGGCCTCCGCCTACTCCGTGGTAGCAGCGGCCTTACCTCTCAGCCACGTCCAGGACATCGCCTCCCGCACCGAGGCCGCCCGCACCGGCTACACCGTCGGAATGGCCGAAGTCGCCGCCGTCCGCGACATGATCCACGCGTTCTCCGAGATGGACGAACGCCACGGCGGACAACACGGCCGCAGCGCCCTGGTCACCTACCTCCGCGACGACGTCGCCCCGCTGTGCCGGGCCCGGTTCCGTACCGACGAAGTCCGCCAGCAGATGCTGTCCGCCGCCGGCCGAGGCGTCCACCTGCTGGGCTGGAAGAGCTACGACGCAGGTCAGCAGGGACTCGCCCAGCGCTACTACCTCCAGTCCTACGCTCTGGCCGCCGAATCCGGCCTGCGCGGGCACGACGGATTCGTGATGCGCACGATGGCTATGCAGGGCTTGAGGCTCCATCGCCCCGAGCACTGCCTGGCCTTGGCCGAGACCGGACTGAACCGGGCCAAGGGACGAGTGGATGCCCAGACCGAAGCCCTTTTCCGCGTCGTTCACGCCCACACCCTGGCCAAGAGCGGCAAGCACCGCGCGGCCCTCGCCGAGGCTGAATATGCCCGCACCCTGCTGACCGGTGCCCCCGGCGACGAGGTGCCGTTCTGGGCGCTGGCCTGGGGCCCACCGGCCGCGTCGGTGTACTCCCGCACCGCCAAGGTCCACGAGACCGTAGGAGACCACCGGGCCGCCGCCCAGCAGTACGCGCTGGCCGCCACGGCCCGCCCGGCAGACACCTACGCGCGGATCGTCGCCCTGGACCTGGTCGCGGGCGCGGAAATGCACCTCAAACGCGGCAGCATTGAGCAGGCGTGCGCCACCTGGCACCGGGCCATCGACCACATGGGCGGTGTCCGCTCCGTCCGCACCCGAAAGGCGGTCTCCCGTATGCGCAGCGACCTCGCACGCTTCCGGGCCCGTGGCCTGCGGTGCGTGGCCGAGCTCGACGAACGGGGACGCGCCTTCCTCGCCGGCGCCTGATCTCAGCGGCACCCGGAGAAGCGGCGGACGATCGGCTTCAGGTAGTCCGCGTGCGGACCGGCCAGACCGGCCAGTTCGTCCGGTGAGCGCACCAGGGCGATGCCGTCGAGTTCAGGTTCACGGCCCTGGGCGCGCTCGGCTGCCGCAGCAACGGTGAAGCCTGCGCGCAGTGTTGCCTCGGGAAGGGCCGGGGCGAGGTAGGTCAGGCCGACACTGCCGTTCTCGCCGCGGGTGACGACCCACAGCTTCAGATCCTCGGCGGCTGCGCTGATTCCCAACTCCTCGGCGAGCTCTCGCGCGGCCTGGCCGGCCAGTGCCGACTCGTCCAGCACCGCTCCGTCCTGGGGAGGCTCCACAGACCCACCGGGCAGCTGCCAGCGGCCCGGGGCGGCCGTAGAGGGCGACATCCTCGCTGCCAGCACACGGCTGTCGTCAGTCGGCTGGATTACGTTCACGAACAACGAGGGCAGTGCGGTGGCGTCGGGAACGCGACGCAAGGCGTAGTGCCGGTAGGTCACACGCACCCAGGAGAGGCGCAGGATGCGCGGGCCGGTTCGCTCCAGTCCCCCACACGCCACCACAGGCCCGTCGAAGAGGGTGGGATTGGCCCGGACTGCCATGTCCCACGCCCGGTCTCGGGCCTCAGCGTCATGGGGCGGCAGCGGCGGTTCCGCAGCTTCGGTCAACAGGAGCCGTTCGACGTCGAAGAGGTCAATGCCCATGGGAGGCAGTGTTTCGGTCACCGGCTCATCGTAGAACCCGCTCCAGGCTTGACCGCCAACTCGGCCGTGTATGTGAGTTCATGGGCGCCCGGCTGGCTGCTGGTCGTCGGTGTCCGCTGGTGTTCGGAGGTCCGGCGTGGCCGCAGCCAGGTTCAGACGGGCGCCCATGTCGAGGTTCACCTCCTCCCCGCTGGCCGCCTGTTGTGCTGCCAGGGATCAGGGAGGTTGGAAGCGCTATCGCCAGACTGCGATGTTGTCCAGAAGGTCTCCTCGGGCCGCTCGTCGGCAGGGTTGAGCGCGATCGCGCGGGGGGACCGTGCGGACGGCTGGAGTTTCTGCCCGGACATCGACGGCGTCGCGAATCGTTCCTGCGGTGAACCTGTTCGTCCGGCTGGGTGACCACAGGCCGCGTTCCGCCCAACGGGCAGGCGGCGGCCGGTAGACCCGGGGAATGATCAAGAAAGTGGTGCGCGGCTTCGGTGTGCTTTCTCTGGCCCTGGTCCCGTTCGCCGGCCCGGCGCCCGCCCAGGCCGTTCAGGCAGCAGACGTGACGACGTTCGCCGACGCGGTCGGGTTGTTGCCGGTCGCGGTCGAGAGCCGGGACGGTTACAGCCGCTCGTCGTTCAAGCACTGGACGTCCGGCGACGATCCGGCCGATGGCTGCAACACCCGGGCTGAGGTTTTGATTGCCGAGGCCGTCGTCGCGCCGGCCGTCGGTGCCGGGTGCAAGCTGACCGGCGGCACCTGGTTCTCCTATTACGACGGCCAGGAGGTCGCCGGCGCGAGCGGCCTCGACATCGACCACATGGTGCCGCTCGCCGAGGCATGGGATTCCGGTGCCTCTGGATGGACGGCCGCGCGGCGGGAGGCGTACGCGAACGACCAGGGGGCGGCGACGTCTTTGGTCGCGGTGACCGCGCGTACGAACCGTCAGAAGGCGGATCAGGATCCGGCGGAGTGGCTGCCACCGGCCCCGGACGCACTGTGCCGGTACGTGGGGGAGTGGGTGGCGACGAAGCTGCGCTGGCGGCTGGCCGCCGACGAGGCGGAGCTCCGGGCGCTGAGCGTCTTTGCCGACGGACCGTGCACGGACACCGTCGTGGCGTACACCCCGGCCGCGTAGCGCAGGCCCCGTCCCAAGGTGCCCGGCGCCACCGGGTGCCCGCACCTCGGGCCGGACCAGGTTTCCGAAGCAGTTCTTTCCCGTGTTCCACAGTTCTGAAAGGTGTTCGTGATGAGCCGAGGCTTGATCGTCGTGGATGTACAGAACGACTTCTGCGAAGGGGGCAGCGTTCCCGTCGAGGGAGGCGCGCGGATCGCCTCGGCGATCGCGGATCTGGTCGAGCAGAGCGTGGGGCATGGCTACCAGTACGTTGTGGCCACCCGGGATCATCACATCGATCCGGGCAGCCATTTCTCCGAGAACCCGGACTTCCAGGACAGCTTCCCCGTCCACTGCGTGGCAGGGAACGAAGGCAGCGAATTCCATCCCCACTTCGCCCCTGTCGTCACGGACGGCAAGGTGCACGCCGTTTTCTTCAAGGGCGCCCACAGTGCATCCAAGAGCGGCTTCGAAGGCGCGGACGCGCAGGGAACCTCCCTGGCGGACTGGCTGCGCGCCCGTGGGGTCGAGGACGTTGATGTGGTGGGCATCGCGACGGATCACTGTGTGCGGGCGACCGCGCTGGATGCTGTCGCGGCGGGGTTCCGTGCACGGGTACGTCTCGACTACTCGGTCGGGGTCGCCCCGCACACAACAGCTGCCGCCGTGAACGACTTCCGCCGGGCAGGCATTGAGGTATCCGGCGAGGCGCCCGTACCGGAATAGTTTCCTGGCACCGGACTCGAGGCGCGTCGTGCATCGGCGTCCCGCCAGCCCAACGGAGGTCGCTTCCACCTGATCACCGGGCTCGACGTGGAGAACCGGGCCGGGTGGGCGGTTCACCGGTTCGGGTATTCGCCCGCCGGGCCCGGCCGGGCTGGGGCAAGTTTCGTTCCTGGACGGAAGTAGGCGTTCAGGCGAAGGCTGCTCGGTTCATCTCGGCGATGGTTTCCCGGCGGCGGTCGTCGAGGGTGCGGCCCCACTTTGTGTTGGAGTAGTACACGAGCTCTCCTGTTCTGGGCTTCCGGAAGTCGATGTTGCACCCCACGTCGGCGTGGGTGTGGTCGCACAGGCAGGTGCACCTCTTGTGATCGACTTCCCAGCCCAGTCCGGTGGGGCCGTCGCCGAGAAGCCGGATGAGGTCGGGGCACGGCGGGCCGTCGGTTGTCTCCAGCCGGAAGCCGCCGATGGAGCTCCACGCGTCGGTGCCGTTGATCGGGCCGGGGCCGGCCATTGCACGGATGCGGCGCAGCAGGGGAGAGAACAGTGAGGCCGGTTCGAAGGGCGATGTCACGGCTGCGGTGTAGGCGGCTCGTTCTGCCGGTGTCCAGTCCGGCTCGTCTTGGAGCAGGTCGTAGTAGTCGGTGGTGAACCGGTCGGCGATGCGTTCCCACCAGTGGGGGTTGAAGCCGGTCAGGACGATGCGGGCCGACATGCCGGGGCGGTGCAGGCAGATGTTGCTGCCTTCGCGCCGGTAGCGAAGCCCGGGTACGCCGGTGACACGGTCGCGGGGATCGCCGGGGCCGTTGGTGTTGAGGCGGGGAAGGAGGAAGTCGGCCCAGTGGTGGATGACGTACGGCTCGGCGAGGAGCCGGAGGGTGAGCTGGTCTTCCTCGGGACGCACGTGGACGATGCCCAGCGGGTGCTGTGAGAGTCCGCCGAGCCGGCAGCAGGCGAGGAAGAGCGCGGCCTCCAGCTGTGCCTGTTCCGGGTGGCGGGCCGCGGGGATGGTGAGCGGCTGGTCGGCATCCGTGAGGAGTGCGTGGAGCGCTTGGTGAGGCTCGCCAGTGCTGCGGCGACGGTCTTCGGTGAGGGCCAAGGCGGCCTGAGGCATCGTGGTCGCTGTTCCGCGCCGGACCGGCCCCCGGCGGTGAGGCGCTTTGATCAGGTTGTGCTGGCAGTATCTGCGGGTGGTGATGCTTCTGGCCGGTCCTCGGTGAAGAGTTGCGGGGGCCTCTGCTTCACGCGGCCGGGCGTTCACGAGCCCAGGCACATCCAAGCCCGCGGCGAGGCGGCGGAGCAAGGAGCCACAGTCGGTCGTGACTCCATCGGGTGAGGAAATGGTCACACAGGCTGCGCTCGGCGAGGCCGCTTGAGAAGGTCCACGGTGGCCGAACGGGTTTCGCCGTCGACGGGCCGCAGCTCACGGAATGGGGGCCGTACGGGGGGTGCGGGCGCGATATTGTGGAGTCTTCCTATCTGCGGTTTTGTGATCTGGCAGGAGTACCAGCGTGCCTGAGGACCCCATAGCCCACGGTGAGCTCGCTGCCCTGACCCGGCGTTTCGAAGAGGTCGCGGAGAAGCACGACCGCGAGTTCGGGATCGTCAAGTCCGACCTGACCGCAGTGCGCCTCCAGATCGGCAACCTGGACCAGAAGGTCGAAGCCCTCGACAAGAAGATCGACCGGAACCAGGCCCAGATCATCGAGCTGCTCACCCAGCTGGTGGGTCAGCGTACCGACGCCGGCTGACTTCCCCGGCTCCCCGGTGCCCGGTCCCCGCCTGTACATGCACAACGGCCCCGACCAGACATTGTCTGGTCGGGGCCGTTGTGCATGCCCGGGTCAGTTTCCGGCGAGCAGGTGTTCCTGCCGGGCCTGGACCATGCCGCGCCAGGCGGAGCGGACGTCGTCTTCGCTCTTGGCCCAGCGGGTGGTCGAGGGCTCCGGCAGGGGCAGGGCGGCCATGAAGTGGGCGATGTCGGTGAAGTAGGCGAAGTCGCCGGTGGCGGTGAGTTCGCGCAGGCGGCTGATGGTGGCGGCCAGGTCCTGGTCCTCGCCGCGGACGGCGTGGTGGAAGGCGAGGGCGAGTTCCACGAAGCGGTGGAGGAAGGGGAGCCCGGCGGCCTCGATGTCGGCGTGCAGGCTCCGGGCACGGTCAAGGACCCCGTCGGTTCCGGCGTCCTTGATCAGGGCGACGACCTGGGCGAGGAGGGTGTTGGAGCGCTGGTCGAGGCCCTCAAGGAGCTGGAGGGCGAGAGCGAGCTCGTCGTCGGCCCGGGCGGGGTCGGCGAAGGAGAGGGCGAGGGCGAGGCGGACCTGCATCATGACGCGCTCGCCCGCGGCACCGCGCTGCTCGGCTTCGGCACGGCCGGCTTCGAAGGCGTTGATGGCCTGGGCAGTGTCGGCGTGGGACCAGTGGATGTCGCCGAGGACGCGGTGGTGGCGGCCTTTCCAGCCCAGGGCGGGGACGGCGGCCAGGGCGGTGGGGAAGTCGCCGGCGAGGCGGGCCAGGTTGGCCAGTCCCCGGCGGGCCTTGGGAGCGAGGCGGCCGCCGGTCTCGGCGACCTGCTGCATGCCGGCGCGGGCGGCGTCGTTCTGGCTCAGGTCCTTGTGGGCCTTGGCCCGGTAGTACAGGCCCATCTCGGTCAGCTCGGCGGGCAGCAGGCCGGTGTCCAGGACGGCGGTGAGACGGTCGGTGGTGCGCTGGCGGTGCTCGCGCTGGCGACGGGCGATCGCGGTCAGCAGCTCGGCCACGGCATCGGCGGGAGTGTCCGGTACCGGGTCCGTGGGGGTGGGCAGGGCGAGGGGTTCCCAGACGGAGTCGTCGGTGTAGACGAAGGCGGCTTCGATGAGCCAGCCCAGGCCGGTCAGGCGGTGGTCGCGGGCCAGGCACAGGCCCTGGCGCAGGCAGGCCACGAGGAGCATGCGGCTGGGGGCGAGGGCTGCGGCGTTCGTCCATTGGTCGCCGAGGGCGGCCAGGGCGCGGGTGGCGGCCCGGTGCCAGTCGGCGTTTGTCCAGTGGTCGTCGCTGTGGTCGTCGTCGCGTACGGCGCTGCGGATCGCGCGGTGCAGGTGGTAGGGCCACAGGGCGTAGGGGTTCTCGGTGACCAGCGGCCGCTCCGTCAGGCGTCGGGCGGGGGCCTGGTGGGTGAGGCCGGCGGTTTGAGTGGCCAGGTCGAGGTCGAAGGCGTCCAGCAGGGCAACGCTGCGCAGCAGGTGGCGTTCGTCGGGGGTGAGGTCGGAGAGGGTGCGGGCGAGGAGGGCGGGGAAGGTGCAGTCGAAGTCGGCGGGGGTGGGGATGTGGCCGGTGCGGCGGATTTCCAGGAAACGGCTGACGGCGAGGTCGAGGTGGAGGGGCAGGCCGTGGGAGCGGGCGGTGATCGCGGCGCGGATGTCGGCGTCGATGAGGGGCTGGCCGTCGAGGGTGAGGCGGCGGGCGAGGTGGACGTCGCAGTCCTCGGGGGACAGGTCGCCTATCAGGTGCTGGCGACCGGCCGGTGCGGCCGCCCTTGGCTGCGGCACTGCGGCGGCGGAGGTGGCCAGGCCGGGCCAGGCCGCGGGGCCGGTCCAGTCGAGCTGGCCGTGCAGCGCGGGATCGGCCCACGGCAGCCGGCTGCGGCCGCCGATGACGAAGAAGGCGTTCGGCATGAGCCAGACCAGGCGCTGCAGCAGCCGCTCGAAGTCGCGGTGCCGGTCACCGGTGTCCTCGAAGGTGTCCAGCAGCACCACCGGGGTGAGCCGCTTCTTCGCGGGCAGTTGGTTCAGGTCCCAGGCCAGCAGGTGCGGGTAGTAGGACAGCGCCTCCAGATCGGGCGTGGCTTCCAGCAGGGCTGCGGTCCGCGTGGCCCCGGCCAGGGCCTGGGCGCGTGCTTGGCGTTCCCGCAGGGCCGACACCAGCGCGGAGGTGAGCTGCCCGGCCGCAGAGCCGACCAGGCCGGGCAGTTGCAGGGCGGCGGCGACCTCGCCCACCCCGGCCTGCAGCTGCTGCGGCAGCATCTCGGCGAAGCGGCCCGTCAGCCCGGCCCGGCGCACGTACTCGTCCAGCGGCTCCCCGGGGTGGACGTGCTCCCAGTAGTGGCGCAGCGCCACGTCGAAGGAGGGCAGGGTGCGGCCGAGCGCCCCGGCGAGCGCGAGGCGGATCGTCAGGATGACCCGCTCGAAGTCCGAGCCGGTCGACGCGGAGCGGGCCAGATCGACGCGGATGGGCAGGAGCTGCTGCGTCCAGGTGGGTGCGCCCCACTGGTCGGGGCGGTGTTCGGCAGCGGTCAGCGCGGCTTCGATCTTGCGGAGCAGGGTGGACTTGCCGACGCCGCCCACGCCGTGAAAGACGATCACATTGGTGCGAGGCGCTTCGAGGTCTTCCACGTCGAAGGCCGGGGCGCTGGTGCGGCGCAGGTGCTCCTCCAGTGCGGCGGCGACCAGGGCCCACTGGTGCTGCCGGTCGGTGAATGCCTCCGCGGCGTCGAACGCCGGGTTGTTGGAGCTGAACAGCGCACGCAGGTCGGCCATGGTCCCCCCACAGGTGATCGTCTGAATCCCAATCTATGCGCCCGGTGGCCGGTGGCGGGCGCCCTGTTGGGCACGTCCGGTGGACGCTGGTGGTCCGCGTTCCTCCAGGATGGTCCGCAGTTTCGGGTTGCCGCCGTAGACCTCGTCGCCGGCCACCCAGGCGGCTCGGTGGCCAGCGTCCAGGAACCGGGCGACCATGCGGGCAGCCAACTCCGGCTTGGTGGCGAAGGCAGGCTCCTCACCGAGTCCAGCGGCACGGCAGCGGTCGGGGTCGGTGGTCCAGGAACGCGGCACGTACAGTTCCCGGTCCACCGCAGCGTGCCCGCGCCGTCCCGCGTAGACCAGGTAGACGGCGACCTGGGCGTTTTCGATTCTGCCCGCGGTTCCGGTGTATTGGCGCTGGACGCCGACCGTGGCGGTGCCCTTCTTCACGTCGCCGGTCTCATCGACCACCAAGACTGCCTGGTCGTCGTGCAGGTGCTCCACGACGTACTCACGCACGTCGTCGCGAACCTGGTCCGCATCCCACTTCGCCCGCCCCAGCAGGTGCTGCATGCCAACCGGCGTCTTCTCGTCGGCCCATTCGGCGATGGTCCAGCAGTTTTTGCGCGGCAGGTCCGACAGTAGCCCCAGGACCAGGCTCCGGACGCGGCGTCGGGGCTCGATGCGGGCGAACCGGCCCGCGATGCGGCACATCAGGCCCTCGAACGTCTCCTGCCAGCGGGCAGGGTCTACGCTGTGACCTGCGGCCACCGCATGATCGTTTGTCTTCACACACCGATGATCAACGGTGGCCGCATCCACGTGCCGACCGGTCCCGACCAGCAAGACCTTCAGGTGTACGGCCGAGAGGAAACAGCCGGACGCTGCCAGTCATCCCGCTTTGAGCACACCCCGGGCGATGACCGCCTCACGCAGACGCGCGGCCATCGAGGCCGCCTGCTCCGGCGAAAGTGCCAGGACACCGTTCTCCGTCATCAGAGCGTGGAACTGCTGCTCAGGGTAGGGAACGCCGGGCGGCAGGGCGGCGATGTGCCAATGCAGATGCGCATTGCCCTGCTGGCTGCCGAGCGAGTACAAGTACGTGCGCTCCGGACCGCAGACCGCCTCGACGGCGAGGGCGATCTCCCGGACGAACAGCATGAGCCGACCGTAAGCCGCCTCGTTCAGGTCGCGCACGACGTGCTCGACGTGCGCCTTCGGCGCGACCAAGACCTTGCCGGGCACCGTGGGCCACCTGTCCAGGAACGCCACGTGATCGGCATCCTCGAAAACCGTCGCATGCGGGTAGTCCGGGTTCCCCGCCAGGAACGCGCAGACGAAGCACGGGCCGTTCCGGGTCCGCTCCACGTACACCTCAAGATCCATCGGTTGTCGATCCGTTGACACCTGCGCACCTCTCCATATGGGTGCACCAGTCTGCCGCAGCCCCACGACCCGCACCGGCGCAAAGGAGCGGCCAACAGCGCAAGATCGGGATCTACAACTGGAGTATTAGCAGGGGCGCCGCGCGTCGTTTCCACCCCTCGGAACGCGCGTTGTACGCACTTCGTACGGTGAACGTACGCACTTCGTGCGTTTCATGGGGTAGGGTGTTGGTCAGGAGGTGTTCCATGTCCGAGTTGTTCGACGCGGTCGACGCGCTGCTCGCGTCCCGCGCCACGCTGCCGCCACCGGCGGAGCGCAAGCGGCTGCGTGCCGCGCACGGCCTGACGATCGACGAGGTGGCAGGCGCGCTGAAGGTGCGCCGGGCCACGGTGTCCGGCTGGGAGTCCGGCAAGACTGAGCCCCGCCCGCCGGAGCGGGACGCGTACGCCCGGCTGCTGGACAAGCTCGCGGAGCTCTACCCCGCCCCGACCGACGTGGCTGCGCCCGTCCAGAACGATGCGGTGCCGGCCACGTTCACCGCCGCTCCCGCCCCGGCTCCGGAAGCGCGGACTCTGTCCACAGACCCGGCGCCCGACGCTGCGGCCATGACTGCAACCGAGAAAACCCAGACCCCTGCCCCTGCTCCCGTCGCCGCTGCTCCGGCGGCCGCGCCGCGTCCGGCGCGCACCACCAAACCGTCGTCGACATCCCGGCGGCCGGGCGCGAAGAAGGCGGCCCCGGCCGCCACCCCGGCGGACACCGACCCGCGGTTCGAGAACGGCCCGCTCGCGGTCGTCGATGTCGAGGACGGGAAGGTGCTGGCGTACTGCACCGGCGGCCTGGTCCTGGACGTGCCCGCCAAGAGCCTGCCGACCCTGGTGGACTGGACCCTCAAGGAGGCGAAGCTCGGGGCGCCGAAGCTGTCCGGTCCGGGCAAGTCGGCTGACCCGCTGCTCGTGCTCACTGAGGCCGCGCTGGAGCGCTACGACCTCCCGGTCGCTCTCACGGAGGAGGAGCGGCTCGCCGGGCGGCTCCCGGAGGGCCACAAGGTCATCAAGCAACTGGCCCGCGCGGAGTGGAAGCTGACGAAGCGCGGGTTCGGGCCGTGGGCGCGGATCTACCGCCCCGCCACCGGCTCGGAGCGGGCCTGCGTGCAGCTGTGCATCCCGTCCTGGCAGGCGCTGGACACCCGGCACTGGGGCGAGGCCGGGCACCTTCCGCCGCCGGAACTCGCCCGGGTCCTGGGCGTGTACGCGTCCCGGGTGATGACGCCTCGCGGCTCCACCGCCGTAACCGGCCTGGAGCTGATGACCGCGCTGCACCCGGCGACCCGAGCCTCCGAGCCGGACGCCGACGGCAAGCGGCACTCCGAACACAACCCCGGCTCGCTGGGGAAGGACCCGGTCGACTGCGCGCCCTGCGAGGCCCCGGACGGGCACCCGCTCCTCAAGGACCTGCCACGCTTCCACGTCCGCGGCCCCGGGGAGAAGCTGTTCGAGGAGGCGTACGACTGGGCGCGGCCCCTCACCGACGACGAATGCCTGCGCCGCAACCTGGTCGGCATCGACGTGAACATGGCCTTCGCCGCCGGAGCGAACGGGCTGATCGTCGGCCTTGGCGCGCCGACGCATGTCAAGCAGCCGGTGTTTGACCCGAAGCTCCCGGGAAGCTGGCTTGTGGACCTGTCGCACGTCGACCTGTCCCGGGTGAAGGTCGGCAAGGACAAGTGGGCGGAGCTGGACGCCAGCCTGCTGCCGAGCCCGTTCACGCCGAAGGGCGAGCGCCCGGAGGGGCCGGCCTGGTACGCGACGCCCACCGTCGCCTACGCGACGGAGCTCGGCTACGACGTCGCGCCGGTCGAGGCGTACGTCCGGTACGACAACGGCCGCTACCTGGACGGCTGGTACAACCGGCTGCGCGACGCCTACCTCGCCACGATGGCCGACCTCGGCGTCAACGCGGACCTGTCACCGGCCGACTTCCTGGCGGCATTGGACGGCTACCGGCAGCGTGACCCGGAGCTGGCGATCGTGGTGTCCGCGATCAAGGCGACGGTGAAGGGCGGCCTGGGGAAGCTGCGCGAGCGGCCCCGGGGCGAGGGCTGGAAGCCCGGCGAACCGTGGCGGGCGCTGTCCCGCCCGACGTGGCGGCCGGACATCCGCGCCGCGATCATCTCCCGCACCCGGATCAACATGCACCGCAAGATCGTCAAACACGCCGCGTTCACCGGGCAGTACCCGGTCGCCATCCTCTCCGACTGCGCCGTCTACGCGGCCGACGGCGAGAGCCCGCTGGACTTCCTGCCCTACCGGGAGGGCAAGCCGCTGCCCGGCGGCTTCAAGCTCGGGGTCAACCCCGGCCTGGTCAAGTGGGAGGGCACGCAGACCACGCTGTGGGGCGAGGGCGTCCGCGAGCAGTTCAAGGCCCCGGAGCTCAACCTCGCCCGGTACATCAAGGACGGTCAGGTCACCAACAAGGACAGCGGGGAGTAACAGGTGAGCATGTTCGGGGACAGCCTGGACAAGGCGGTGCAGAAGACGTTCACCCGCCCGATCCCGAAGTCGGCCGGCGCCCAGATGCGGTACCTGGTCAAGCAGCTCAAGGGCACCAGGGCGGTCGCCCAGATGCTGCGGGTCTCCCAGCGCACCGTCGAGCGGTACGTGAAGGACCAGATCAAGAAGCCCCGACCGGACCTCGCCGCCCGCATAGAGCGCGAGGTGAGGGCCCGCTGGCAGCCGCAGATCAGGGACAAGGCCAAGAAGACGGCGGCCACCACCGGCGGCATCGTCATCGACACCCGCGCCCGACTCGGCTACACCGCACCGATCGGCTCCACCGACCAGGACCGGCTGCGCCACCTCACCGTGGCTCTGCCGCCGCATCACGCCGCCAAGCTTTTCGAGGCCCAGGAGCAGGGCGCCAGCGACCGGGAGCTGCAGGAGATCGCTGCCGAAGCGCTCAAGGAGGTGTACTTCCAGGACAACGGCCACCGGGCCGGGGGCCTGGAGGAGGTCCGGCTCACCGACGTGGAACACATCGAGTTCGACCTGTAGAGGCCGCGCCCCGAACAGCCCGCGAGCCCCGGTGTGACTGAGCGCGTGACCTGGCGGATGAGCGCTTCGGTTGGCGGGCCTGAGCATCCGAGTTGGCGGGCCCTGTTTTTGCGTCTCAGATGGGGTCGCGTGAGTGTGGTGGTCGCCGTCATTGGCAGTCCCGCTGCCGGGAGACGGTTGAATATGGTCAGCTTTATCGTGTGCGGTTTGCTCCCGTGGCAGTGTCGAGGGCGTACACCGCATCCTTGTCCTTGCTGGTGACGTACAGCACCGCGGGGGCGATCAGCAGGGAACTGCCTCTGATGGCGGAGGTCCACCGCTTCGTGCCGGTGGCTGCGTCCAGCGCCTGCACGTGGGGGTCGCCGGCCGTCTCGTTGACGTACACGACGCCGTCGGCCACCTCCAGCTCCAGCCTGTCGTTGTCGGTGGTGTCGATCGACCACTTCGTTCTCCCCGTGGACGCGTTCAGGGCATGCGTCTCCTTGGATCCGTTTACGTACAGCGCCCCGTCGGCCGCCTTCAGGCTGCTGCCGCCGAGGTTGTTGTCCTCAGGGGTTGCGGACCACTGGAGCGTCCCGGTGGCGGCATCCACCGCATGAACTGCTGTGCGCGAAGCCTGCTTGGTCTGCCCGACGAAGTACGTCACCCCGTCGGCCATCGTCGTGGGCGGATAGGGGCTGTAGGGGGTGGGGAACTGCCAGTTCTGCGTGCCTGTGGTCGCGTTCAGCGCGTATATGCCCTCAGGGTCGTTGTTGCCGCTGGTATACACCAGCCCGCCCGACGTCCACAGCCCGTTGCAGCTGCGGCCGGTGAAGTCCCACTTCTTCATGCCGGTGGCCGCGTCGAGCGCCTGCACGTTGTGCTGGTCGTCGATGTAGGCGTGCGCGACCTTGTCGACCGTTTCCCAGGAGCTGATGCCGCCGATCTCGCGGGCGATCCACTTCTCGGCCCCGGTGGCCGCGTCGAGGGCGTGGACGGCGTTCTCGTGGTGGACGTACACATACACCACGCCGCCGGCCACTGTCAGCAGCCGGACTCCGCCGACGGTGTACGCCCAATTCCTCGCGCCGGTGGCCGCGTCCAGCACGTACAGGTTCCCGTCCAAGCCGTCGGCGTACACCGCGCCGTCGGCCACCGTCGGGGACGGGACTCGGATGTTGGCGCTGGCGACGGGACTGGGACTGGCACCGGCTTCGGTGTGCCCCCCGCCGTTGACGCGGTGGGACCACTTCGTTGCCCCGCTGGCCGCGTCCAGCGCGTACACCGTGCCGTCCCGGGTGTCCTGGCCGTTGACGTAGACGACCCCGCCGTTCGCCACCAGGAGCGAGAGCGTGGAGCGGTCGGCGGTGAACCACGGACGTTCACCCGTCGGGGGCTTCGCCCCGGAACCGGTTTCGCGGTCGCCGTTGTCGAGAAGGGCGAAGCCGGTGGCGATGCCCGCGCCGGCGGTGGCGGCGATGCCCAGCCACAGGGCCCTGCGCCGGGTGACGAACCCGGTGCGTGGCGGGGTTCCGAAGTCCCCGGAGTCGACGCGGGCGGCCGACTCGGCGGTGCGCGTACGCGCGTCGGCGATGCGGACGGCCGTGTCTGCTGCGCCCGTGCCGAGGACCGCCGCGGAGGGGAGGTGGAGGAGGCGGTCGCGGACCTCGGCCGCGGAGGTCGGCCGGTCCTCGGGGGCCTTGGCGAGCAACTGCATGACCAGGTCGTCCAGAGCGGCTGGCACCCCGGCCCTGACCCGGCCCGGAGGCACGGGGGTTTTGGTCAGGTGTGCGCGCATCATCGACACCGGGCTGGTGGCCTGGAACGGGAGCTGCCCGGTGAGGAGTTCGTGGAGGACGCAGCCGAGGGAGTACAGATCGGAACGGGCGTCGCCGGGATGCCCGTCGAACCGCTCGGGCGGCATGTACGGGAAGGTTCCGATTACCCTGCTCGACGGCAGCGACTCCATGAATCGGGCGATGCCGAAGTCGAGGATCTTGACCCGGTCGTCCGGGGTAAGCATCAGGTTCGCCGGCTTCAGATCCCGGTGGACCACGTCCAACTCGTGCGCCCGGGCCAGCGCGGCCGCCGCCTGAGCCACCCACTCGACCGCGACCGCCACCGGGGGCGGCCCCCCGTCCTCCTTCAGCGCCGTGTCCAGGTCCCGCCCCTGGAGGAATTCCATGACCAGGAACAGAGATCCGTCGCCCTCGTCCTGACCGAAGTCGTGCACGGTAACCACTCCGGGATGGTTCAGTGCCCCCGCGGTGCGGGCCTCTCGCTGGAACAACTCGGCCCCGGCGACATCTCTCCGGTCGTGCGGAAGCAGCTTGATCGCCACCCGCCGCCCGATCACCCGGTCCCGGCCCTCCCACACCTCGCCCATGCCGCCGCGGCCGACGAACCGCACCACCTCGTACCGCCCGGCCAGAACACGTAACACCATCACTCCCCCGAACACGACTGCCACACTGTCGGCACCGATGCCGCCCGCCCTGTTCCGTTGCCGGACGGACCACGCCGCGCGAACAGCCCCACCGGTGCGGCGCACCGGCCTCAAGGCTCGCCGAATCGTAGCCGCGGCGTCCCGGCAGCGCGGCCCGGCTGTGTAGGCGAGCAACCCACTGCGGTCGAAACACGAGACCGAGTCCCGGCTACAACCGCTCACGGTGGGCACGTTCGCGCGTGCCTGCTGAGCGTTTTCGAAGGTAGGGCTGGGAAGCCCGTACGCCGACACTCACAGGTCAAGGTCCGCCAACCCGTGTGCTCAATCCGCCAGGTGAAGCGCTCAGTCACACCCGGACCGACGTGGTCCGGGGCGCGCTCGCGTATCTGCAGGGGGTCGGATGCGCATGCACGCGATGCCGTACTCAACGAAGCCGCCGCGTGCCGGTCTTTTCTGTGGTACCTCGCGACCATCGAACTGACCAACCGACTGATCGCGTCACGCAACCCTGCTTGAAGCAGCAATGGAATGGCCACGGCGGCCTGTCCGGCTCCAGTGGGCCCCGTCTGCCGGCCTTCGGCGGGTGGCTCCTGGAAGAACCAGCCGTATTCAGCCATGCCTTCGTTCGTCCACTCCAGCAGCAACCGTGCGCCTTCCTTGGCACGTGCGACGTCCCGCCCGCCGCCTTCGGCGAACCACTGCAGCAGTGCGCCGGCGGCGGGCTTGTCCACGTCGCAAGCCGCGCACAGCTCAAGGTGGATAGGCCGTCCCTCGGCGTCGTCCTGCGGCATCACGATGCTGGTGATCAGATCACCACGGCAGCGTGAGCACTGCGGCAGCTTGTCGGAGAGCTCCACTCGGTGCATCCCAGCACCCCCTCGTTCGCGGTCTGCGGATCCTACGTCCGAGCAGGCCATACCAGCCCCAGCGCGTACGGCCCGTCCCTGAGAGGGACTGTGCAAGCGGATTCGCCCGGTACCTGGTTCCATGTCCCTCTGCCCACCAGAAGTTAAGGAGGAACGTGGACGAGAACGAGGTGCACTGCCCGCGGTGCGGGAGCGCCGACACCGTGGTCAAGCCGAGCGACGACGGCGTGAAGCACGGCCGATGCCTGCGCTGCGAGAAGGACTTCCAAGCCACGCCCTGTCCGGTCTGCGGGAGCTACCGCGTCGACGGCTCCTACGGCATCTCCGGGATCCGGTTCACGACGCTGCCGCAGACCGTCTACTGCAAGGACTGCCGGAGCGAGATCCCGGCCCGCGATCCCGGCCCCGAGGGACCGTCCGAGCGCTAATCCTTGCCGCCGAAGCCCTCGTCGAAGCCCTTGAGGACGGGGTCTAGTTCGGCTGCCGCGCCGCACAGGGCGCATAGCCGGGTGCCGGGGTGCTGTGCCGCGTCCAGTGCCCGCTCCAGGGTGAGGACCGGCACCCCGGCCGGCGCTTCCTCACAGTCGACGGCGTGCACGACGCCCCGGCCGGGCCCGCGGCCGCCAGCCTTCGCCAGCACCCAGCCGGACGGGCGGAGCGGCCCCAGTGTCTGTTCCACGACCGTGGGCGGCTTCAGGTACTCGGTGGGCACGTCGTCGTAAGCGACACCGTCCACGGGCCGTACGTGCTGCGGCGCGCGCACCCAGACCCGGTACTCGGCAGGCTCCACGGAGTCCCCAGGCCCGTTTCGGTACGACGGGAGGCCCACCTCGTACAGCCAGCCGTCGCGCAGCTGGCGCCGAGACCACAGGTGCGCAACGACCTCCTGGTCCCCGGGCAGCAGTACCCGGATGGGCATTGGCACCGGCTCGGGGGCGGAGGACTTCGTCATGTCTCCCACCGTACGGACGGACGCCGACAGCCCCCGCAGTCACCTGCGTGGACTGCGGAATCTATCCGCAGGTGATCCGTGGTCTCTGGAGGGATGAACGATCACGAGCAGCAGCAGCCGGCCCCGCACCGCGGCAAGGTCCTGGAAGCCCTCGCGCGGGCGGAGCGGAAGGTCTTCACCCGGCCCGCGCCGAAATCCGCAAAGGCTCAGGTGAAATTCCTTCTCACGCGGGCGAGGGGGTCCACCAAGGCCCTGGCGGAGCGCCTGGGTGTCTCACGCCGGACTGTGGAGCGGCCACCGCGCCGGACAGCTCAGCGCCCCGCAGAAGAAGCTCCAGGCCGCCCTAGCGGAGGCGACCGAATCCGAGTGGCAACCGCAGGTCAGGGCACAGGCAAGGGAGCAGGCGGCGACCTCCGGCGGGATGATGGTGACCGTGGTTGCCTACTTCGGGTTCACCGCCTCCGGGTCCTCCGACGACGGCCGCATACGGCACATCACCACCCCGATCTCACCCACCTACGCCGCTCAGATACTCCAGCTCCAGGAGGACGGTGCGACGGAGGAGGAGCTACATCCGGTCGTCGCAGAGGCCATCACCGAGTCGTATTTCACGGATTGGGGCACCATATGTGATGGGCTGGTAGCGCATTTCACGCACGTTCAGTCGATAGATTTCGAGTTCTGACACGGCTGAATTCCGAGCCTGCTATAAACCATATTTGAGCCGAAGCACGATAGTTGTCACTGAGGCAGGAGGTCTGTCACCAGGACTTCCGGGCAGGGCGGGGCTGGGAGCTGTGCCAGAACCCGTGACCCGTGACGTTCCGTGACAGTGGACCGGGCCGGTAGGGCCAGTGTGGCTCACGTAGTCACCTGGGACTCATCAGCTTCTTGCTTGTGCAACCCATTTCGATACCCAGGCGTCCGACCCCTTGACGGACGGCTGCCGATTACCCGGGAGGGCACGTGGCGAAGAAGGACCGGACAACGGACGCGGCGAGGGAGAAGGACCGCGAAAAGTGGATGGCTCGTTTCCAGGTACGGCTGGCCATGCAGCCGGGAGCGGACCGGGCAGTGGTGCTCCAGGCGGTCAAGGAAGTCACGACACACTGCGCGGATACGGGAGAGCACCCGCGGACTGCTTTCGGTGACCCGGACGCCTATGCCGTGCAGGCTGCCGCGCGGCTGGTACCGGCGGACCGGGCGGCGCGCGCGAGGCGGCACGGCGCCGCAGTGGACGCGCTCGGCTCCGTGCTGAAAAGGGCCCGGGACGTCGCCGGTCTGTGACCGGTTGAAGCGACGCCCGCCACGGCTCGTCACACAGGTTCTGACGCAGCTTCCATCCTTCGGGGCTGTTGGGCGTCTGTGCTTGCGCTCTGCTGGTGACAGACGGCGTGCCGTCCCGGTGACAACCGAGGAAGCCCGGTTCGACGTTCGGCAGGACTCCCGGCACGAGGACCTGGCCGACGACGTCCGCGGCCGGGCGGGGCTCTGGGAGTGGGAGCGCATCGAGCAGCTGCTCGCCGTCGCGGTGCCGGGCACCGTCTACGACCCGGACACCGACGTCGTCGTCCAGGCCGAGCTCGCCGCCGAAGCCGCGGCCGCCGCCGCCCGGGAAGCCGAGCTGCGTGAAGCCGCCCGGATCGCGGCCCGCGCCGATGAGCTCCAGGCGCTGCGCGAGCTGGGCACGCTGGAGCAGACCGAGCCCCGCGACGGCGACGAAACCGTACGCGACGAACTCACCCACCGCGCCGGCGGGTACGTCCAGGCCGACGTCGACGCCTGGCTTGCGCACGCCCTGGCCGCGCACCTCGGGCACTACCGCGACCCGGCCGCCCGCGAGACTGCCGCCGGCCTCCTGCCGCCACCACTGCTCACCCACGCCGCGCTGCTCACCGAACTTTCCCGCCTGGTCCCCGATGCTGACGTCGACCAGTTGGCGTTCGCCGCCCGGCTCGCCACCACCGAGCCCGAAGCCACTGGTGCCCTCGCCGTGTTCCTCGCCCGCGCCCGCTCGTAGCACAGCATTCGCGCGACCCGTTCCGACGCGAGCTAACCTCACCCTGCGCAACCTCCCAGACCTCCCAGATCCCGGGGGGAGACCTGGGAGGCATCTGGGGGACAGGGGCCAGAAATGCCCCGGAACGCCTGGGATGCCTGGGAGACTGATAGGCCGTTTACTCGAAACCCGAGCCAGGCTGCAGCACGAATTCACCCCCGCAGCGTAAACAACCGCTGTCCAAGATCAAGGGGGAACTTCAGGTGTCGTACCCGGCGCACTCGGTGCGTGCCTGCTGGTAGAGCGGGTCCGCGTTGGACTTCTTCGCCTTCTTCGTCGACTCCGTGATCGCCTTCGCGTTCTGCTTGCGCAGCTTGTGGGTGCGTTCGGTGACGCAGGTGTCGTACCCGCCGCACTCGGTGCGTGCCTGTTGGTAGAGCGGGTCGGCGTTGGACCTGTCCGCTACGGCCTTCGTGGTATCGAGCATCTCCTGATGCTCGATCAGCTTGGGCCCGATGTCCCGCGTGGCGCCCTGGGTGAACCCCTTGGACGTGTCGAAGCCACGACCGAGGGA
>NZ_JBICXE010000057.1:0-32902 GCF_043200155.1 Streptomyces sp. NPDC048473 | reverse complement strand
GCGCGCGGTCTGCTCCGCAGACACGACGCGCCGTCGCTACGCGACGGACAGACGCACCGCACTCCGTGCGGTGTTCCGGGACTCCGTCCCGGGAATCTGGGCCACTCCGTGGCCCAGGAGGCCAACTCCGTTGTCCTCGGGCTCGGATCGCTCCGCGATCCGGCCGGCGGAATCCGCTCCGCGCATTCCTGGGGCTGGCTAGGAGTGCTACGGGTGGGGCTGACGGAACCTCAGGGGTCGGGCTTCATCATGCTATTGAGCCGCAGCGCGGGCCCGGTTCGAGATCTTCACTGTGCGTGTTCAGTCCAACAGAACCGAACGGTTTAGAACACTTCCGCAAGTCATGTGCGTCATTTTCCTTAGCCCGATATCTTATGGAGTGTGGGACAACTCCCGATGCATTGACTAGGAGACTCTAAATTTGCTGGTAAACCGCTCCGTAAATCTTTAGGATATCCTGGGTAATCCAGTTTTCCGGCTCATTGATTTACATCGTAACCGGCTGATGGTGCCTCGGAAGATGGTTCTGGTGCGACGTCAGATTCGGGCAGGAAAGGGAAATCGTATGCCGGGCAGAGAACTGTTTCCGCATCAGGTGGAGGCGGTCGACGCGGTCCTCCGCATCCTGCAGACGCCTGCTGGCGGGCACATGCCGCCCGAGGGGCTGCGGGCCCAGGTCATCGCCGCGACCGGCTCGGGCAAGACGCTGATCGCCACGGCGGCCGCCCAGAAGCTGGGTGCGCGGCGGGTGTTGGTCTTGGTGCCGACTCTGGATCTGCTGACGCAGACCGCGGCGGCGTGGCGGGAGGGGGGCCGTGCGGGGGCGATGGTGGGGGTGTGCTCGCTGCGGGCGGAGGATTCCGACGGCGTGCCGTGTACGACCGATCCGGACGAACTGGTGGGCTGGGTTGGGTGGTTGGAGCGCGTGACGGTGTTCGCCACGTACGCCGCCGTCGGTCTCGGGATCCTGCAGCGTGCCCATGCGGCGGGCTTGGGGGTGTGGGATCTGATGGTCGTGGACGAGGCGCACCGGACCAGTGGGGACGCGGGCAAGCCGTGGGCGGCTGTGCACGACCAGGGGAAGATTCCGGCGGCCCGCCGGCTCTATATGACCGCCACGGCCCGGATCTGGGAAGCGCCCGAGGACGCCCGCGGTGGCGGGCGTGAGGAGCCGCGGCTGGTCGCGAGCATGGACCCGGACTCGTCCGTCTTCGGTCCCGTGGCGTTCAAGCTGACCTTGTCCGAGGCCGTCAGCCGCGGTCTGGTGGCGCCGTACCAGGTGGTGTGCGTCGACATCGCCGATCCCGAGCTCCATGTCGCGCGCCAGGTGGCCGGCCCCGGCTCGGACGCGGTGCGCGGGGCGCGGCTGGCTTCGCTGCAGACCGGTGTGCTGACGGCTGCGGTACAAGAGGGGCTGCGGAAGGTGCTGACGTTCCACAGCAAGGTCAGTGAGGCCGAGGCCATGGCCACCGGGGTCGTCGGTGTCGCTCAGCGGTTGTGGGAGGACGATCCGCGGCGGTTCCCGGCACCGGAGCGGGTCTGGGCCAACTGGCTGTACGGCGAGCACTCCCTGGGCCACCGACGGGCTGTGCTCGCCGAGTTCGCCTCGGACGTCATCGAGGACCAGGACGGCGGCCGTGGCGGCGACGGGCGAGGGCTGCTGCCGGCAGCGCTGCGTGTGCTGAGTTCCGTGAAGGTGTTGGGCGAAGGTGTCGATACGGCGAATTGTGATTCCGTCGCCTTTTGTGATGCACGGGGGTCGATGGTCGACATCGTGCAAATGGTCGGCCGTGCTCTGCGGATGAAGCCCGGCGAGGGGAAAATTGCGTCGCTGATCGTTCCGGTATTCCTCGCGCCGGGTGAAAGCCCGGACGACATGCTGACCTCTCAGGCGTACGGCACCCTGGCGAAGATCCTCGAAGCGTTGCGTGCACATGACACCGATATCATCGAGGCGCTCGCCGACCCTCGTGTACGCAGCGGCAGTTGGGAGCCGGACGAGGCCGGGGAGGTTGAGCCGGAAGGCGCCGATGACGGCCAGGAGCAGCCGGAGGGTGAGCGGGGGCCGGGTGCGCCCGTGCGGGAGCTGCTGAAGTTCAGCACTCCCCGGGATCCGGTGCTGCTGGCCCGGTTCGTGAAGCTGCGGGTGATCGAGCCGGAGAACACCTTCTGGAGGCGTGGGATCGAGGCCTGCGTGCGGTATGTGAAGGAGACCGGCACGGAGCAACTGCGGGTGCCGTACGACTTCGTCACCCCGCCAAAGTGGGCGCCTGCCGGGTTCCCGCTGGGGACATGGCTGGCCGACCAGCGGCGTTTCAACAAGGCCGGGCACCTCGCCGCGGCCCGGGTCGCCGAGCTCGACGGGCTCGGGATGGTCTGGTCCCACCAGGATGTCGCGTTCGAGGAAGGACTCACAGCCGCCCGCGCCTGGGCTGGCGTGCACGGGCACTTCCTGCCGTCGGCCACCGCCGTCTGGGACGGCTACCCCGTCGGGACCTGGGCGAAGAACCAGCGCACCGCGGCCCGGCTCGCGCAGAGCATCGCCGAGCGGCGCGAGGCCGGCCTTCCCGTCGAATCCAGCGCCGGGGCCCTGGCCCAGGCGCGGCGCGAGGCGTTGGAGGAGATCGACCCCGGCTGGTGCCCGGTATGGGACACCGGGTGGCAGCGCTGCTTTTGCCTCGTCCACGCCCACGTCCAAGGCGGCGGGGCGGTACCGACGGGTGCGGGCGAGGTGATCGTGCAGGGTGAAGACCTCGGCCGGTGGGTCATGGCCTGCCGCTCCGGCTGGGAGAAACTGCTGCCCGCCCAGCACTGGCTACTGGGGCACGTCCTCGGCCTGACTCCGGCCGCCGAAGACGAGCGGCCAGTGAAACGCACACAGGACGACAAGTGGGCCCTCAACCTCCGCGCGGCACGTCAGTTCCACACCCGTGAAGGCCACCTCAGCGTCCCCAGGAAGCACGTTGAGCACCTGGAACCGGAAGGCGGCCCAGCGGGATGTCAAGACGGCGCTGACGGATTCCTGGCGGTGAAGCTCGGCATGGTCCTCGACAACATCAGGAAACGAGCCGACAAACTCACCGAACAACGCCGCACAGACCTGAACGCCCTCGACATGCGCTGGACCACAACCACAGCGACGGGCAGGAGCCACACGAACACAGCGAGCAGGAGCCAGAAGTAGGGGTCTCGCCAGGAATGCGAGAAGGGCCCGGATCCGCTGTGGATCCGGGCCCTTCTTCAGCAGTAGCGGGGACAGGATTTGAACCTGCGACCTCTGGGTTATGAGCCCAGCGAGCTACCGAGCTGCTCCACCCCGCGTCGGTGATCCCCACCGTACGCCATCACAGCGACGCCGGAGACCACACCTGCCACCAGGGGCTTTCATGCGGCGAAGCCGACGCTGGTGCAGTACTCGTAGGCCCCCCACCGACTGCCCAGGTCCGGGAGCACATCGGTGGTCCACGCGTTGTCCAGGCCCTGGTGGTCGCCGGCCGCCCAGGCCCCGACGATCCTGTCCCAGCGGCGTACGTTCACCGTCCGGTACTCCACCACCCGCTGCAGCGGTCTGGCCACCTGCGACTGGTTGAGAGGGTGGATCTCCACCCGCGTACCGCGTCCGTCACGGTTGAGGCGGGCCAGGAGATGGCGGGCCACGTTGCGGCCGTCGTCCGAGCTGCCGCCCGGGAGCCGTGGCCAGCCTGGCGCATCCGTCGTCGGCCCACCCGGGCAGCAGGGCGGCCAGGGCGTCCCGGGCCCGATCGGCCCGACTGGGCGTGTGGGACCGAGCGGCAGCCCCGGCACCGACAGCAAGGACGGCGCTGCTGGCGTCGGCACCCCAGGGCCAACGGGCGCCGTAGGTACGGACGGGCAGTCCGTCGTGGGCCCGGCCGGACCGAAGGGCGACACCGGTCCTGCCGCGGCCCGCCAGGTGCGGACGGCAAGGTCGGCAAGGATGGCGCCGACGGGCAGACCTGCCCCGACGGTTACTCTCTCCAGGCCCCACCGGATGATCCGGATGCGCTGGTGTGCCGCCGTACTGGTGCTGAGACACCGCCCTCGGGCCAGTCCCGCACCCTTCTCGGGCTCGGGGCTCTCACAGCAACTTCGATGTACAGGAGACTTGATGGCTGACTTTCCGCCGCGGCAGGTTCAGCGGCGCCTCGACGACAGCGCCGCAGACATGGGGACGCTCGTCGACCTCGGACTCGTCGAGAAGCAGCCGAAGCCGCAATATGCCGGCCTGTTCGTCGAGCCCGACATCCCGCCCCTCAACGACGAACCCGAATGACAGCAGCCCCCTCCCGCTTCGGTGGGAGGGGGCTTTCGTGCTTCTGGGGGACTACTTGCCGAGCCGCTTCCGGACGGTCATGCGGTCGACTCCGCCGCTCGTGGCTGCTGCCTCGGGGCGGAGCAGCGCGTATGAGGTTGAGGGACGCATCGGCCTACGGCGATGCTGAGACTGAGCGGCTGAGTTGGCCTGTGAGCGCTTGAGTTGGCTTGGCTGGGCGTCGGGGTTGGCCCGCAGGTGAGCCGAAAGCGCGATGGTTGTCACAAAGGCAGGTTTGGTGCGTTGCGGCTCCGGCCCCTCTGCGGCAGCGCCCGGCCCGGAAGCCCCGCCAACCGGGCGGGGCTTCCGGGCCGGTTCGGCATGGTGCCATGCCTGGGCGCGATGTGCACGGATGCTGATGGCCTTCGAGCCATGCAGGAGAGACCATGGACGGCCACCCCAGCCCTCAGGAAGCCCGGCAATCGACATCCATTGGCGCGGGCCATGCCACTCCCGGTCAGCCGGGGGTCATCGGAATTGCGCTCGCCGCCGTGCTGACGGCCGCACTCGCGCAGGGTTCGTGGCAGTGGTTCTCCACATATATCGGGGTAACGCTTCTTGCGTTGATCTTCTCTTTTTACCGACTGCCGACATGGAGGGCCGGCCTCGGATCTACGTACATGCGGAATCTGGCTGCGTATTCGCTGGTTGTCGGCCTGTCCGTAGCGATCACGTTGGCCCCAGCGCTGCAGCGCTGGGCGTGGCTGTTTCCGATGCCGGGCACTCGCGGGGGGTGTCCCGAGCTGGGCAGGTACGAGGCCATCCGGGCGGAGGCCGCGCTGGCGAACCTGGTTGGTCGCGACAGTGCCGCCTTGGCTCACGCGCAGGAGGCCCAGAGCCATGATGCTGTTGCCGACTGCCTGTCAGCCACTACGACCCTGTGGCTGCCGGTTTACGGGGCCGGGGCGGCCGTACTGGTGGGTCTGGGCGCGTGGTCCCTCGACCGAGCCCGGGTGAGGAAAGAGGCGGCCGTGGCCAGCCGAAATCCTCCTCGTACGGGCTGAGAAGGAGTGCGAACGCGACAGGACAGCAAGGGGAGTGGCTGTTGGGGCCGCCGTCGGCCTCTGACCGACTGCGACATGCAGTGTGTGGCTTTGTCCACACGTTTCGGTTCTGGGCTCAAGTTCTGTGGACCTGTTGCGGAGCGTTACCGGTGACGCCCCCGGTGGCGTCCACCCGTGAGTGATGGTGCAGGCTGGTTGCATGGTCAGTCGCGTGGAGAAGTAGCTCGCCCTTCTTGATCGGCTTTCCGGGGCAAGGGAGCCTCAGTTCTTCCCTGTCGAGTCGGCCGAACAGGGCATGCGTGGCGTGACGGAGATCGTGTATGAGGACCTGCCGGATGGACTTCTCACGGCGCTCACCTACGGCTTGTCGCTGGCGGAGCATCCGGACTGGCAGCACGGTTCGCCTGAACTCTGTCTCAGCGTGAACTCGACCAACGTGATCTGGGCGCACGCGGTGGGCTTCCTTGCCGAGTGGCTGCGTGGCACTTGCCCCTTCAGCTACGGCAGCACGGTCAACTTCGGCGAGCGGATCGTGCCAGGGTCGGAGATGGCGGCGTTCTGCGTCTTCGCGCCGATGCGACTACCTGGGCATTGACGTTGGCGTTCCGGGACACGAGGGTCACGACGTGATCAATATCCAAGGGATGTACCCCATCCACGAGATTGAGCGGCAGTTCATCAACGAGCACGGGCTCGAAGCCTTCTGGAAGAGCGATTGGGAGCCCACGGACGTGTTGCGCCGTCCCGCGGTCTGACCTCAGTGGTACACCAGCCTTGATCTGGATGACTCATTCGCTGGGAATGTCAGGCGAGCAGGACCCGCTTGCGCAGGAGGGTGAAGCCTGCTCGGCCGAACATCTGGCGCTTCAGCATCTTGATCCGGTTAACGTGGCCTTCGACGACTCCGGAGCTCCAGGGCAGGGTGAGGCCGGCGATGACGGCGTCGCGGTCGCGGTCGATGCCCGCGGCGAGCGTGTGAAGGCTGGGTAGGTTGTCCTGCCTGGCAGCGTCGGGCCAGTCCGGCAGGCGCTCGCCCTGGCGCTCGGTGAGCATGGCAGCGAAGGACCGGACGTGCCCGGTGAGGGCCCGGATGTAGTTGTCGTCAGTGCGCTGGTCGTGTCTTCAGCGCCCCCCGCGGTCGAGGGCGGCGACCTCGCGTACGGCCTCGGCGACGGCCGGGAAGTCCTTCTTCAGGATCGCATCGTGGTTGCTGGCGACCTTCGCGCTGATTTTGATGTTCGGGTTACGGGCGGCCACCCCATCGAGGCTGGCGCGGATCCGCTCCTGCTCGTCGCCCTTGCTTCCGAGGGACGTCCCCGAAGCGACCACATACCGCGCCGGGGCGGTGATGTTGTCCAGCACGGGGCCCAGCTCGCGCTCGCGGGCGAGTCTGCCGAGCTCGATGTTGCAGTCCGCCATCTGTTCGGCATTCATCCGCGGGGTCAGGCCCGTCGGGCGCAGCAGCGGCATGAACAAGTTCAACCGCCGAAAGGTCTTCCGGATCCGCTGCTCCATGGCCTCATCCAGCCAGTCGTGCGGTTGCGCGCCCTCGACCATGACGGCGCCCAGGGTGCGGTCGGGATTGCGACTGGCCCAGTGCGCTGCGACGAACGCCCCGTAGGACCAGCCCACCACCAGCGTCCGGTCCACGCCCCTGGCCGCGAGGACGGCATCGACGTCCCGGACGGCGGCCTCGAATGAGTAGTCCGCGGAACGCTTCGATTTCTTGCCGCGGGCCCGCTCGTCGTAGGTGATGTGCCGCCATCCCGTTCCCAGTTCGGCGATGACCCGCCGCCAGTACCCCTGGGTGGCGAACTGGCCGTTGAGGTAGACCACCGGGATACCGGGACCGCCGGTGTCGGTGACGGCCAGGGGCCGTATCGTCAACCGGCACCATGCCGGTCCACTGCGAATTGGTCGAGGAAGTGCTGTTCTTCGTCATGTGTTCCACCTGGTCTTGTGAGAGCGTCTTGTGCGACTTCTCCAGGCCCTGCACGTGGATCGCAGGCCCCTCGGGACGGACGGCCGTGTCCTCGGCGACGACCGACAGGATCTCGATCGCGATAGACCCGGCCGGATGGTCCTGGTTCTGCTTTTTTAGAGGCTGCGGGCGGTGATGTCGCCGTGGGAGGTGGTGGCGCGGATGTCGAGTTCGGCGGTGCCGTCGTTCTTGAGGGCGTTGCTGACGCGGCCGTAGTCGGTGCCGGCGTCCAGGGCGGCCGAGACGCCGGTGGCGGCGGCGACCGAGATGTCGCCGGACTGGGTGCGGAGCACGACCGTGCCGCGCACGGCCTCGGTGATCCGGATGTCGCCCCTTGCGGTGCTGATCTCCGCGGGGCCGTTGAGCCGGCCGACCTCGACGTCGCCGTCGATCGCATTGAGGCGGACGCTCGCGGCCTCGTCGATCTTGATCTGGCGGTGCGCGCCTTCGAAGGCGACGTCGCCGAGGCGTCCGACACCGCGGAGCTCGGCGCTGGCGGCCTTGGCCTCGATGCGGGAGCCGGCGGGCAGCTGGACGGTGATCTCCAGGGATCCGGAGGGGCCGAAGAGCTGGTTGTTGGGGGTCGAGGCCGTGATCCGCAGGACGCCGTCGGCGTAGGCGACGGTGGTCTGCTCAGCGGTCTTGGTGTCGCGGTTCTTGGAGGGGTTGGCGGGCAGGACCTCGACGGTGGTGTCGGCGCGGTCTGCGGCGATGAACTGGATGCGTCCGGCGGGGATGTCCAGGACGGCGGAGATCGGGGCGGGGGTATCGAACTTCTGCATCGTGCTCTCCCGTACTCGCTCGTTGTTTCTGACACCGGAAACGCTACGTTGCTTTCCATAATTCGACAACGCATCTGTTGCATAGAATCTACATCTACGCAGGTAGGGGCTGGGAAACTGTTGCAACGGTCTTGAGAGTAACGCAACGAAATCCGCTCTGATCATTGCAATGGATGAGAAGTGAACGCTATAGTGGGGGATCAGGGACCGCCACGAAGGATCACCAGGGAGATCGCGATGCCGGGAGGCAGACTCACCCGGACCGAACGCCAGCAGATCGCGCTGGGGCCGGCCGACAGCCTCCCCTACGCCGAGATCGCCGACGCCCCGACCGTCCGACCTCGACGATCACGCGTGAGGTGATGCGCAACGGCGGCCCCACCGCCTACCGCGCCGACCTGGCCCACCGCGCCACCGAACGCCGCGCCCACCGGCGCAGGCCCGCCTCCTCCCGAGGGCCAAAGCCGGTCCCCCAGCCGCACGGACGCGACGCCGTGGCCGAGGCCGTGGCCGAGGCCGTGGCCGAGGAGACGTTCACCACCGCCCGCTTCGGGCCTGACCAAGATGACGGCCCGGGTGCTGACCTGCCTGTTCACCACCGACGCAGGCAGCCTCACCGCGTCCCAACTCGCCCAGCGCCTCCAGGCCGGCCCGGCGTCCATCTCCAAAGCGATCGCCTTCCTGGAGAGCCAGAGCCTCGTCCGCCGAGAACGCGACGAACGCCGCCGCGACCGCTACGTCGTCGACGACGAACTCTTCTACCAGGCAACGACCGCCAGCGCCCGATCCAACGACCAACTCGTCGAAACCGCACGCCAAGGCGTCGCCATCCTCGGCCCCCACACCCCCGCCGCCACCCGCCTGGAGAACATCGCCCGCTTCCTCGACTTCATCAGCGAAAGCATCACCCGCACCGCCGAACAGGCCCGCGAAGCCCTCCACACCAAACCCGAAACAACCTCGAACGACACCGCCCGACCAAGTCCAGACCACGGACAGACCGCCGTCTCGATCGTCACAGCCATGAGACGAAGCCGGCTGCGTCCCCGGGGAAACGCTTCCGGCAGCCGCCCACCAGGACACCTGGATGCTCAGCGCCGGTCTTCGTTCCGATGTTCCTCAACCCCCGGGAGCCCGCGAGTTCGCGGAAACTGAAGGTCCTTCAGCACGAACTCGGGGGCCCGTCGCCCTGATTCCGAGGGATGGACCCGTGGGTTCCCGGTCAACTCACAGGGAACATCGGAACAGCGGTTATCGGTGAGATTGGTCTTGGTCGTCCAGCGCAGCGATCGGATGCTGTGCTGGGGTTCGCAAAAAGATCGCCGGCCGATGGTGAGGGGCGGCTACCGCCCCGCCGGGTACCGGTGGAATTCGTTGCCATTACGGCAACAATAGTTGTCGCTCCAGGCACGGTGGTCGCAGTCTGGTGCCCGGCCAAAGGCCCTCGAAAACAATCAGGAGGCCACACGATGACCACCCACGAAGGCGTCAGGTCCGCACTGAGTACCGCCGACAGCGCGCCGCCGGGCAACCGCGTCCACCACGTCCGGTCCGGCGAGTTGGACGGCTACGCCGCCATCAGCGGCGGCACAGTCGGCTCGAAGAAGCTCTGGATGGGCCTGGTAGAGAACCCGCCGTTGAGCGCAACGGACAACCACCATCACGGCGAATCGGAGGCGGGGATCTACGTGGTCAGCGGTCACCCCGTGTTCGTCTACCACAACGGCATACAGGAGGTACGGATCGCCGCCGATCCTGGCGACTTCCTACTCGTCCCCCCGTTCGTCCCACATCGAGAGGAGAACCCCGACCCGAACGAGCCCGTGGTCGTCGTGATCGCACGGACCACGCAAGAGCCGATCAAGGCCTCCCTGCCCGAGCTGTATCAACTCAAGAAGACAGAAACACAGCAGGAAGAAGACGCGGACCGACTGAGCGGGTGAAGCACCCGCTCAGCCTGCGTTGGGATCCAGCGAGCCTGTCGGCACGTGCCGGCGGCGACGGCGGGAAGGCCAGGGCGAGCATGACGAGGGTGATGTGCCGGTGCCATGATGAGCTGAACCGGATTCCGTGGCGGCCCTGAAGCCAGGCATGATTGTCGTGGCAGATGGGAAACACAGGTCCGATGCCTGCACCCCGGAAGTATCCCGACGAGCTCCGCGAGCGAGCCGTCCGTGAAGTACAGACCTCCGGCCGTCCGGTCGCCCACGTGGCCCGGGACCTCGGTATTCACAAGGAAGCCTTGCGTCTGTGGGTCCGCCAGGCCGAGGCCGACCAGGGCAGCCGACCCGATCTGCTCACCTCTGCGGAGCGAGCGGAGCTTGTCCAACTCCGCAAAGAGGCTGCTGAGTTGCGGCGGGCGAACGAGATCCTGAAGGCCGCCAGCGTGTTTTTCGCAAAGGAGCTCGACCAGTCCCGCACGAGGCCGACGCGGTGATCAACCATCTCCGCGACGACTTCGGGGTCGAGCTCGTCTGCCGGGAACTGGACCTGTCGGTCTCGGCATACAACGCCCGCCTCAGACGCCCGAAGTCTGCCCGCCGCCGACGCGATGAACAGCTCCTTGAGCACATCCGCCAGATCCACGCCGCGTCCGGCGAGACCCACGGAACCCGCCGCGTCCACCGCCAGCTGCGGCGTGAGGGCGCGCATGCGGCCCGCTGCACCATCGAGCGACTGATGCGCGAGGACGGCCTGGAAGGCGCCATCCGCGGACAGCGGCGCCGCACCACCATCCCCGAACCAACCGCCCCACGACCACCGGACCTGGTCAACCGGCAGTTCAGAGCCCACCGCCCCAACCAGCTGTGGGTCGCCGACCTCACCTACATCCGCACCCGGTCCGGCTGGGTCCACGTCACCTTCGTCCTGGACGTGTACTCGCGAATGATCGCCGGATGGCAGCTCGCCACCCACATACGGACCGACCTCCCGCTGGACGCCCTGGAGATGGCCTTGTGGCGGCGGGGAATCAAGAAGGGCTCGGGACTGATTCATCACAGCGACCGCGGATCGCAATATGTGTCGATCCGCTACGGCGAGCGGCTGATCGAGGCCGGCGCGACCGCATCGGTCGGCTCCGTCGCCGACAGCTACGACAACGCCACGGCCGAGGCACTCAACGGCTCCTTCAAGGCAGAGCTGATCGAGCACCACGGCCCCTGGCGAGACGCCGACCAGGTCGAACGCGCCGTTGCCCAATGGGTCGGCTGGTACAACACCAAGCGACTGCACTCCGCCCTCGACTACGTCCCACCCAAAGAATTCAAGGCCCAGCACTACCAATCACAAGCGACAACGAACGCCGTCCGAAAACACACCAACCGGCCGCTACGAAACTCGGAACAGCTCACATGGGCTCGCGGGCGCCCAGTGCTCACGCAGGCCCCGCACGACCGCCAACCCCGCCAACCCGAACCCCCTCACCTTCGACCCGACTGCGGATCGTCCGGACAAGGCGAAAACACTTCAAAAATCCCGAAGTTACTTCACAAGCCGGCAGAACACCCGAAAAAAGAACCCCCTGACCACAGGGACAACAACTCAGCAGGGCCCAGACAAACTCACAGAATGTCGCACAGAAGCTCTGGACTTGGCTGAAACAGGGCAACCAGGCACCGGCCGCACAGCCGCGATTGGCGCTACTCGGCTTGTCACACCGCCCAGTTAGCCTGTTCCGCATGACTGGCAATCGGTTGATCAAGAGCAGCATGATTCCGTCCGGAGGGAATCTCGACGACTTCGCCGTGGCCGATGTGAAGGGGCGTCCACTGGTGGCGTGCGCCGATGGCAACGACGTATGAACATGGGACCTGCTGGGGGACGAGTGGCTGAAGCGGCCGCTGGCGGAGTTCGACAACGGGTCGTACGGGATTCCTGTGTACCCGGACTTCAGGCATGTGGCCGTAGACGTCGTCGGTGGGCGGGTGCTGTTCGCTGCGGGCGGGCAGCATCAGGGTCCGGGCCTGTGGGATTTGATAAGCGGTGATCTGCTCAATGCCCCGTCGGAGTTTCACACCTGTTCTCACGCGGTTGCCATGACTCGGTTGGATGGACGCACGGTTGTCGTGGCGGGTGCGGGCGCGCCCGAGGTGTGGGCATGGGATCCGTCGGATCCCGAGGTGGAGCCGTGGGGCCCTTCGGATGACGAGTTCACGGAGGAGCAGACGCCGCAGGAGCTTCCCGGGCACAAAGACGACATGTGCGGTCTCGTGACGGGGCGGCTCGGTGGGCGCACGGTCGTGGTGTCGGGCGGCGGCAGCACAGTTGTGGTCACGGATCTTGAGTCTGCAGACCTGATTCACGAGTGGTCTGCCGACGGGATGGTCCACGCTGTGGCGCTGTCCGAGGTCGGTGGCCGTCCAGTCGTGCTGGCGACGACCGATGCTGGCGAGATATGGATCTGGGACGCGGTTGACGGCGGGCTGGTCGGGAATCTGCCCACCGGTCATGAGGACCGTATTTCCGCCTTGGACGCCGCCGTGGTCGGCGGTCGGGCACTCGCGGTGACGGGCAGCGACGATGGGACGGCGCGGATCTGGGATCTTGCCGGTGGCCGACAGGCCGGGGCGCCACTGGCCGGACACCGCGGCGAGATCTGGACCGTGGCGATTACACCGGCGGATGGTCGCCAGGTCGTGCTGACGGCGGGCCGAGACGGCATCGTACGTGTCTGGAACCCTGCGAACTGACAGCATCGTCTGTGTGCCCGACATTCCCTGAGAGCCAATTCGACGCGAACTCCAGCAAATGCGGCATTCTCGCGGGGTTGTCAGGGAGTGCCAGACGAACCTTGCGTGCCACGCAGCCAGCGCCCGCTGTTCGTCTGACACACCATTAGAGCAGTGAAAGAACAAGAACGGGCGAGGCCGGGCAGGGATGCGGTCATCGCTCCAGCCCGGCCCACGTCCCCAGAGGGCCCAAAGCTCTTCGAGACAGCTGACGAGTGGGCGGGCACCGAAGCGCCGTCAAATCTTCGGTTCTGGCACACATTCCGTGAGCGATCTTGAGTCCGGCCTCACCGGACCCCGGTGACGCGTGGTCCGCGCAGCTCACACGACACGCGCGGCTTCTGCTGGCGAGAACCAGCAAGATCTTTCACGGAATGTGTGCCAGAACCGACTCTTGATGTCGCTCGTGTGCTGCGAGGCCGGCCGCTTGGGCATGATGAGAACCGGAACAACCCGTCAAGCAGGCACCGCGCCGCCGAGGCCGGCACGGCCTGCGACGACCTCGCGATTCACGAGCTCGGGAACAGGGGCCCGCCCGCCATGAGGCCGCCGTCGACAAGGAGGATGTGCCCGGTGACGTAGCTCGCCTTGTCCGAACCCAGGAACTGGACGGCCTCGGCGATCTCCTCCGGGGTACCCGCCCGGTGCATGGGCAGCACCGAATCGACCGCGGCACGAGCCGTGTCGTCGCCGGTGAACCGGTCATACATAGCGGTACGGGTGTAGCCGGGCGCGACCGCGTTGACCCGGATACCGTGAGCAGCGCCTTCGAGTGCGGCCGCCTTGGTGATGCCGACGACGGCGTGCTTGCTCCCGACGTACAAGGTCGCCCCGGGATAACCCATCAGGCCGAAGGTGGAGCCGACATTGACGATACTGCCGCCGCCCTGTTCCCTCATGACCCGGAACTCGTGCTTCAGGCACAGCAGCGTTCCCTTGACGTTGGTATCGAAGGTGGCCTGATAACCCTCGTCGGTCACCTCGGTGACAGGGCCGGGTGTTCCCTCGGTGCCGGCATTGTTGAAGGCGACATCGATCCGCCCGAACCGTGCCACCGCACGGTCGACGAGGTCCTTCACATCGGCATCGAAGCGGACGTCGGCACGCACGAACCCGGCCGGGGCGCCGAGGCCGGAGAGCTCCCCGGCAAGCTGCTCACCCACGTCCTCCTGGCGGCCGGAGACCACAAGGTTCGCGCCTTGACGGGCATAAGCGAAGGCGGTGGCGCGGCCGATACCGGTAAGCGCGCCCGTGATAAGGACAACGGGATCAGACACGTCGAGGGTCCTTCCTGCAATCACTCAGGTGAACGACGGACAAGCGGTTCAAAACCCGCACGACACCGGGTTCCTCTTCGGGCCGGGGCGTATCCCCCGGCACGCCCGCAAGGTAGATGTCCCAGCCGGACGACAGCCGCATCGGACCCGACCGCCGCATCCATCGAACGGCGGCACTCGATGACCTGTACGGCCCACGGACGGCGGCCGGGACAGACAACCCGAAACCAGTCACGCGGGCGGGAGGCGAACGCCGCAAGCCCCCTGGTGACATCAGAGCAAACTGACATCGCAAACTCGCTCAGCCAGTGACTCCCGCAGCCACATCGAAATGACTCCCGCGTTCCGCGGTCACGTACAAAGCCACCCGGCGACTTCCAGCAAGAGCCGGGCGCCGACTCGAAGTGACAACAAGCCTGACTATGTGACAACTATCGTGCGTCGGCTCAACCTCACAGCTCCGGCGGAACCGTGCGGTTTCCGGCCAGTGGCCTGCGCCGGAGATCCATCGTTAGTTCCTGTATGAGTGTTTCTGCGGGTGTGCCCGCACCGCGTCGTGGTCCGAAGCTGGAACCATAGTTGTTGTCCGTTGACGAGCGTGCGGTGTTGGAGCGTTGGGCCCGGCGGGCGACGTCTGCGCAGGCGGTGGCGTTACGGGCGCGGATCGTGCTGGCGTGTGCAGGTCCTGACGTTCCGCCGATTGTTGTGGTGGCGCGGGATCTGCGGGTAGCGGCGGATACGGTCCGCAAGTGGCGTCGGCGGTTTCTGGCTGCCCGGCTGGACGGGTTGGTGGACGAGCCCCGGCCGGGCCGGCCGCCCGCCATCAGCGTCGGTCAGGTGGAGGCGGTCGTGGTCAGCACGTTGGAGGAGCTGCCGAAGAATGCCACCCACTGGTCGCGCAAGTCGATGGCCGACCGCAGTGGGCTGTCGAAGTCGACCGTGGGCCGAATCTGGCGGAAGTTCCATCTCAAGCCTCATCTGACGGACACCTTCAAACTGTCGACGGACCCGTTGTTCGTGGAGAAGGTCTACGACGTGGTCGGGCTGTACTTCAATCCGCCCGAAGGGGCGGTGGTGCTGTCGGTGGACGAGAAGTCGCAGATCCATGCGCTGGACCGGTCTCAGCCGGTGCTGCCGATGATGCCGGGCATGCCCGAGCGTCATACCCACGACTACATCCGTAACGGTCTGACCACCCTCTTCGCGGCCTTCGACGTCGAGACCGGCGAGGTCATCACCTCGCTGCACCGTCGGCACCGGGCAGCGGAGTTCAAGAAGTTCCTCATCAAGATCGAGAAGGAGGTTCCCGGGCACCTCCAGATCCACCTGATCTGCGATAACTACGGCACCCACAAGACGCCCGCCATCAGAGCATGGCCGGCTAAACACCCCCGATTCCACCTGCACTTCACCCCCACTGGCTCGTCCTGGATCAACCAGGTGGAGAGGTGGTTCGGCTTCCTCGCCGACCAGAAGATCCGCCGCCGCTCCCACAAAAGCGTGCGTTCCCTGGAAGCCGACATCCGAGCCTGGGTCAAGGAGTGGAACGAAAACCCAACACCATTCACCTGGAGCAAGACGGCTGAGGAGATCCTCGACTCCCTCGCCCGCTTCTGCCAACGGATCTCCGGCGCAGGACACTAGCTCATGAAGTGGTGGAGGGGTTCGACGTCGGTCGGGGCGACGGACGCGAGGAGGTTGGGCGGGCCACTGCGTTGCGAGTGGCCCTGTACCGGTCCCACGCTCGCCAGCTGGGATGGACGCCGAATCCGCTGGCACTGATACGAAAGGCTCTTGATGACCATGTCGCGAACCCGTTCGTTCATGCAGGTCGATGTGTTCTCCACGCTTCCCTACGGCGGCAATCCGGTCGCGGTCGTCCTGGACGGCACGGACCTGACAGATGAGGAGATGCAGCGCCTGGCGCGTTGGACGAACCTGTCCGAGACCACATTCGTGCTGCCCCCCACTGCCGCGGAGGCGGACTACCGGCTGAGGATCTATACGCCCGGGGGCAAGCTGCCGTTCGCCGGGCACCCCACCCTGGGTTCCGCGCGGGCCTGGCTGGAGGGTGGCGGCACGCCACAGCACGCCGACCGGATCGTGCAGGAGTGCGCTGCGGGCCTGGTCACCGTGCGCCGAGGGGACGGCTCGCTTTCCTTCGCCGCCCCGCCCAGGGTGCGCGACGGCGTGCTCGACGACGCCTATCTGGACCAGATCGTCGACGCCTTTGGCATCACCCGGGAGCGGGTGCTGGCCCACCAGTGGGTGGACAACGGGCCCGGCTGGGCGGTGGTCCAGCTGGCCACCGCCCAGGACGTCCTCGCCCTCGAGCCCGACCTGTCCCTCATCCCGACCGCGATGGTCGGTGCGATCGGGGCCTACCCCGAGGGATCCGGGCATCACTTCGAGATGCGCACCTTCGCCCCTGGGGCCGGCGTTCCCGAGGACCCCGCATGCGGCAGCATGAATGCCGGTGTCGGGCAGTGGCTCACCGCCACCGGCGGCGCACCCTCCACCTACCGGGTCTCCCAGGGCACCCGGCTGGGGCGGGCCGCCAGCATCGAGATCACCGCCGATCCGGACGGCACCGTCTGGGTCAGCGGCGCCACCACCGTGTGCATCCGCGGCTCCATCACCGCGTGACAGCCCGACCGCCCGCGCCCGCGCGACACCCACCAGCTCTGGTCACCAGGCGACCGTGACAATGGGCCGACGCTGGCAGCGGGGCTGTCATGCGGTGTCGAGTGTCTTCATGATGACGAAACTGTTGACCGTGGCGACGCCGGGCAGTGCGGCCATCTGATTGGCGTGGAAGTCCTCGTAGGCGGGCAGGTCGGCGACCTCCACCTGCAACAGGTAGTCGAAGTTGCCGGTGATGTGGTGGCAGGCGATCACCTCCGGCAGCTCCATCACCTGTTCCTCGAAGGCGACCACGTCCGCGCGGGTGTGCCGCATCAGCCGCACCCCCGCGAAGACGCGCAGCCCGCGGCCGACCGCCGCCGGGTCGATCAGCGCCCGGTAGCCGCGGATGACCCCGGTCTCCTCCAGCTGCCGTACGCGCCGCAGGCACGGTGAGGGCGTCAGCCCGACCCGGGCGGCGAGCTCGTTGTTGCTGATACGGCCATCCCGTTCGAGTACGGCCAGGATCGACCGGTCCACTTCATCCATGACAGCAGAATATTGCTTGCAGGGCATCTGTAGCACAAATGAATGCCGCATATTAGCGCAAGATCTTGCCAAAATTGCTGGCAGCCAGGTCATGTCGGCGTCACAAGCGGCCATGCTGGATACAGACATAGCATCGAATTCCCGAAGGGCCAGCCATGCCGGGCAAGAGCACCGTCACCATTCACACCGACCGTGAGACCCACCCCAGCCGCGCCGTGGCGCCGCCCATCTACCAAACGGCGGCGTTCTCGGCCGAGGACGCAACCACGTTCGCCGCCGGCGCCGTCGAGCCGCGGGGCCAGGACTTCTACACCCGCTTCGGCAACCCCAACCACGCCCAGGCCGCCGCCGTCGTCGCGGAACTGGAGGGCACCGAGGGCGCGATGGTCACCGCGTCCGGCATGGCCGCGATCACCACGGCGGTGCTCGCCCTGGTGTCCTCCGGCGACCATGCCATCGGACAGAAGTCCACCTACGGCGGCACGGCCTCGGTCCTGCTGAACCTGCTGCCGCGCCTGGGCGTGTCCACCACGCTGGTCGACCAAAGAGACCCCGAGGAATTCGAGAAGGCCCTCACCTCCAAGACCCGGCTGATCCTGGTGGAGACACCGAGTAACCCGCTGCTGCAGATCACCGACCTGCGCGCCGTTGCCGACCTGGGCCGCGCCCACGGTGTGCTGACCCTGGCGGACAACACCTTCGCCACCCCGCTGAACCAGCGCCCGGCGGACTTCGGCATCGACGTGGTCTGGCACAGCGCTACGAAGTACCTCAACGGCCACTCCGACGTCTCCGCCGGAGTGCTGGCCGGACCGGTGAAGATCCTGGACCGGATCTGGGAAACCAGCCTGCTCACAGGCGCCACCCTCGGCCCCATCGACGCATGGCTGCTGCTGCGGGGCATGCGCACCCTGCCGCTGCGCGTTCCGCGGCACAACGACAACGGCCTCGCCCTCGCCGAGGCACTGAGCAACCACCCGGCGGTGACACGCGTGCACTACCCCGGCCTGGCGACCCACCCCCAACACAAGCTGGCCGCCGACCAGATGAACGGATTCGGCGGAGTACTGAGCGTCGAATTCACCGGCGGATACGAGATGGCCGACGCCTTCCTGTCCCGACTGCGCTACCCCCGCCGCTCGGCCAGCCTCGGCGGTGTGGAATCCCTCGCCGTGCACCCGGCCTCCATGTGGGCCGGAATGCTCAGCGACGACCAGATCACCGACGCCGTCCCGGCGGGCTTGGTCCGCCTGGCAGCAGGAACAGAGGACACCGACGACCTGGTCGCCGACGCGCTCGCCGCCGCCGACGCCGTCCTCACACAGTCCACGACGGTCTGACCCCCTGGGGTTGCAGCCCCCAAGGCAGCCCAACTCCTCTACGAAGAAGCTCTCGTGAACCACCCGTACAGCAAGGAGCCCCCATGAAGAAGATTCTGCTGTCCGGCGGCACCGTGGTCAGCATGGACCCGGCCGTCGGCGACTACGACCGCGGTGACGTCCTCATCGAGGACGGCGTGATCACCGAGGTGGCCAGGCACATCGATGCTCCGGACGCCGAAGTGATCGACGCACGCGAGCGGATCGTGATGCCCGGCTTCGTCGACAACCACCGCCACAACTGGCAGACCGCCTTCCGCGGTATCGGCGCGGACTGGACCTTCGGACAGTGGGCCACGGCCATGCACGGCACCGTCAAGGCCCACTACACGCCCGAGGACGTCTACGTGGCCACTCTCCTGGGCCGCCTGGAGGCCCTGCACTCCGGCATCACCACCATGCTGGACTGGTACCACGTCGCCCAGGACCACGAGCACGAGGACGCCGCCATCGCCGCGCTGCGCGAAGCGCCCGCGCGGTCGATCTTCTGCCTCGGCGCGGGATGGGCCACGCCCCGCCCCGTCGACGACGACATCCGCCGCGTCCGGTCCGGACTTAATGGAAACGGACTGGTCACCATGGCCTTCGGCCTGCGCGGCGCCGACGACACCGGCATGGACACCCTCGCCCGCGAGGTGCAGCTCGCCGGCGAACTCGGCCTGCGCACCAGCCTGCACACCGGATCCGACGGCACCCAGCGCCCCGTCGCGGACATGCACAAGCACGGCCTGCTGCGCGACACCACCACCTTCGTCCACGGCAACGGCCTCAGCGACGAGGAACTGCGGATGCTCGCCGATGCCGGCAGCTCCCTCTCCGTCAGCCCCGACGTCGAACTCAAGATGGGCTTCGGCGCGCCGATGACGGGCCGGGCCCTGGCCGCCGGACTTCGCCCCACCCTGTCCATCGACGTCGTCCCCTCCGTCGGCGGCGACATGTTCGCCGCGATGCGCGCCGCCTTCGCCGCCCAACGCGGCCTGGACGGCGGCCTGCGCGCCCGCGACCTCGTCGAGTTCACCACCATCGACGCCGCAGCCTCCTGCGGCCTTGAGGACCGCACCGGCAGCATCACCCCCGGCAAGGACGCCGACATCATCCTGCTGCGCACCGACGACGTGACCGTCTTCCCGGTCACCGACCCGGTCGGCTCCCTCGTCAGCGCCGGACACCCCGGACTCGTCGACACCGTCCTGGTCGCCGGCCGGGTGGTCAAGCGCGACGGGGCCCTGGTCGGCGTAGACCTCCCCGCGCTGCGCACCCGCCTGCTCGCATCCCGCGACCGGATCGCCGCAGCCGCCGGTGTCCCCCTCGACGGCACCTGGGCTCCCCAGCCGTAACCAAACCCGGCCCGCAGCCGCACACACGTGAAAGAGGCGGAGTCATGAAGCTGGCTACGTTCACCCATGCCGGGCGCACGGCGATCGGGCGCGTCGGTGACGACGCCCGTGTCAGCGACCTGAGCAGTGTGGTCGGCGACCGCACCCTGCTCCAGGTGATCGACGACTGGGATGTCCTGGGTCCCGCTATCGCCGCGGCCGGCGAGCTGGCGGTGGTGGCCGAACCGCGGTTGTGCGCGCCGATCCCGGTGCCCCGCAACCTGTATGCGGTGGGCAAGAACTACCGTGATCACGTGCAGGAGTTCGGCCGCTCCGGCTACGACCACCCCGACCGGTCCACGGACATCCCGCCGGTACCGGTGGTCTTCTCCAAGGTCCCCACGTCCGTGACCGGGCCCTTCGACGACATCGACCCGCACCTCGCCATCACGTCCGAGCTGGACTATGAGGCGGAGCTGGCCGTCATCATCGGGCGCGGCGGCCGCGGCATCCACCGGGACCAGGCCCTGGAGCACGTGTGGGGTTACACGATCATCAACGACGTCACGGCCCGTGACCTGCAGCGCGAGGGGCAGCAGTGGACGATCAGCAAGTCCCTGGACACCTTCGCCCCGATGGGCCTCTGGGCCGTCACCGCCGACGAGGTCGGCGATCCCACGCGACTGGAGGCGTCCTCGCACGTGAACGGCAAGCCGCGGCAGAAAGCTCCGGTCACCGACCTGATCTTCGACATCCCTCAGCTGATCAGCAACATCTCCGCCGGAATCACTCTGCGGGCCGGCGACATCATCGCCACCGGCACCCCCACGGGCGTGGGCATCGGCTTCACCCCGCCCCGCTTCCTCGCACCAGGTGACGTCGTCGAATGCGCCATCACCGGCCTGGGGTCGCTGCGCAACACCGTCGGCAACCCGGCATAGCCCGCCCCCGTTTCCCCTGCCCGCGTCGTCAGTTCCGGAGCATCTTCATGCCCACATCCCCTTCTCCGACAACTTCTGCCCGGCTCGCCCCGGCGGGCACGTCGTCTGGTCCGCGAACGGTGTCGCGCCGCTGAATGTGGCTGGCTGCCTGGCCGGTGGTCGCCGCCATGGCGCTGTCGAACGAGCCGACCCCGCTGTATGTGCTGTAGCAGGACCGGATCGGTTTCAGCGCGGCCACGCTGACCCTGATCTACGCCGGGTACATCGCGGGGCTGGTGCTGACCCTGTCCTTGGCAGGCTCGCTGGCCGACCGGTACCGACGCCGTCCGGTGCTCCTGCCGGGTCTGCTGCTCGGTTTGGTGGCGACGGCATTGTTCATCACCGCCCACTCGGTGGCCGTTCTGGGGCTGGCCCGTGTGCTCAGCGGCATATCGGTGGGCGCCATCCTGTCGGCCGGTATGGCCGCCGTCTCCGACCTGGCACCGGACGGCGAGAAGAAGCTGGGCGGTCTGATCGCTTCGACGTCCATGGTGGCCGGCGCGGCCTTCGGGCCCCTGCTGACCGGGGTGCTCTCCCAGACCCTGCCCTACCCGGCGGCGATGGTGTTCGTCCTGCAGCTCGTTCTGCTGCTGATCGCCGTGCTCCTGGTGCTGCGTATGCCGCTGCCTCGCAAGGCGGAGAGTGGCGGCCGTCCGGAGCAACGGCTGCTGCGCATCCCCTCCGCGCCACGAGCAAACCGCCGCGACCTGCTGGTCAGCCTGGCCGTTTTCGCCCCGGCGATCACCGCCACCGGGTTCGTGCTGAGCCTGGGCCCGTCCCTGCTCGCCCAACTCCTCCACACGGACAACCGGTTGATGTCCGGCGGCCTGATCTTCGTACTGTTCGCAGCAGCCACCGGCATCCAGTTCGCGGTGCGCCGACTGCCGGTACCGACGCTGTTCAACCTGGGCGCGGCGCTGACCATGGCCGCAATGGCAGCGCTGATCTCCGCGGTCGTGACCACTTCGGTGCCGCTGCTGCTGGCCGCGGCGGTCCTGTCCGGGTTCGGTCAGGGCGCATCCCAGCTGGGCGGCCTCTCCACCCTGGCCGCTGTCGTGCCCTCAGCCCGCCTCGGTGAAGCGAACGCGGCGCTGACAGCCGGCGGCTATCTTCTCGCCGGAACGCTGCCGGTGGCCGACGGCTACCTCAGCGACGCAGCCGGACTGACCGCTGGCACCACCGTGTTCGGCATCGTCGTCGCGGCACTGGCCGCCATCGGAGCCCTGACAACGATCACAACCAAGAACGACCAACCAAAGGCGCCCTGAGCGCTGCCACCCGCGACTGCCTTCTGCACCTCACGGCATAGGAACCGCGCCCACCAGCGAGGGGCAAGCCGGCCCTCAGCCATCACTCACCACCGACACGGGAGATCTCATGCGCCTCATCTCGAATGGACCCCACCACGCCGTCTTCGAGTTCGGCGACCTGAAGGTCGTCTCACTGCGCGACGGCTACGTCGACATGCCACCGACCCGGCTGCGCGACGAGAACAACCAACCACTGGACGAGCTGCCCGACACGGTCGCTCTGATCGACAGCAATCTGCGCCTGCCGGTCAACGCCTTCTTCATCACCGACGGCACGCAGTCCGTCCTCATCGACACGGGGGCGTCCAACGCCTGGCACTCCACCATGGGATCGCTCCTGGACGCCCTGGACGAAGCCGGAATCCACCGCGCGGACATCACCGATGTGGCGATCACCCACAACCACGAAGACCACGTCAACGGCCTCATCGCCCCCGACGGTACCGAGGCGTTCCCCTCGCTGCAACGTATCTGGATCGGCGCAGGCGACACATCCGTCTTCACCGGTCGCCTCGAATCGGTCCGCGACCGCGTGGTCCCCGTCACCGGTCAGGTCGCGGTCAACGACCGAGTTACTGCCATCCCGACCCCCGGGCACACCGACGGCCACACCATCTACGACATCAGCAGCAGCACCGGCCATCTCCCCGTCTGGGGCGGCACCGTGCACGTGCCCTCCCTGCAATTCGACCAGCCCAAGACATCATGGGAACTGGACGGCGACCAGCCGCAAGCACGCCAAGCCCGCCTCGCCCTCATGGAACAACTGACCAAGCCACATCACTTCGTTGCCGGCGCCCACCTGGACTCCCCCGGAGTGGGCCGCGTAACCCGCAACGGCGACGGCTACTCCCTCGAATACCTCGCACCGCCGATTCCCTGAAGCCCGCGGGTGGGCCGCTGATGGTGCCGTCTGACAAGAACGGGCGGCGCCTTGCGGTCTAGTGGTCACGCCCACCAGCCATCCAAGGTCATCTTCCGCTTCGCTCCAGCGGCCGCCGGACGGCACAGCCCTGGCCAGTGACAACTATCTCGACCAAGTGTCATCTAGGCCGGTTCGTTTGGATCACTTCCGCTGGCCGAGGTTGTCGTTGATGATGTCCGTGTGACTAACCGCATCAGTGCTCTGATCTCGGCCTTCGGCGTCCTTGCCAGCGTGATGCTGCTCGTTTTTGCCGTTCGTGAGTACCGCTCTGGGGCGTCGGTCCTCTGGCTCGTGGCTGGAGTTGTGATCTTCCTCGGCGCTTCATACACGCTCGTGCGGGACGTGCGGCGGCTCCCCACTGGGCCGACCGCCTGAAGACACGACGCCTCGACCTCGCCGTGATCGTTGACGGTTTCCTCACTGCCGGTGTAATACCCGTGTTCGTCACGGTCGGCGGGGTCGTACTTGGTGACGCGGTAGACGTAGGGGAGCTGCACCGCCCAATCATCCCGCACGCTCGTGTCGCCCCGCGAGGAAATGCCATGGGAGGTGAGACAGAGGCATAGGGCAACGTCCTGAGACAGATCAGGAACCTGCTGGTCAGCGCAATGCTCTATGACACGAGCCGCGAGATCCTACAGCTGTGGGATCTCAGATTGGCTGGCCGAATCTCACGGCCGGTGGCCATTCCGTGGCCGATCGGCCACGGAACTGAGACTGGCTGGGCAGCCTGTTCACTCGTTGGAGTGAGCCACACGTGGGACGGGCCCTCCGTGGACAGTGTCTTGGTGGCGCGGCCTTTTTTGCCACTGGCCCGTGCTGGGGGTACGCATGAACCTTTCTGCTGTCACGGTCAGTGTTCGTCGTCGAGATGATGAAGCTGTTGAGGGCCTGGGGTGGTCAGCTGCTTCGCTTGACCTGTTGCGCTCAGCCGCTCCGTGGCGGACGCCCCGCTGGCTGCCAGCCGCTCTGTGATCCGGTCGAACAAGTCTGTCAGCGGCGCACCGACGTCCTGGCCGAACTCAGTCAGCCCGTAGGTGACTTGGGGTGGCGTCGTCGGCTCGACCTTCCGCCAGACCAGGTCGTCCTGGACCAGTGCGCGCAGTGTCTGAGCGAGCATCTTCTCGCTGATGTCCTGGATGCTGTCGCGCAGCTCGTAAAACCGAAGGTCGGTGCTCCGCAAGGAGATCAGCACCCAGATACCCCACCTGCTGGTCACGTGGTCGACCACGTCGCGCGCAGGGCAGTCGGTGTGAAACACCTCATACCGATTGCCCGCCTCGGCCTGCGTCAGCTGCGCACCTTCCCTCATGTCCGGAGCTTACCTCTGGGTGTGTTCTTACGAAAAGTAAGCCTGCCTCCTAGCGTCAATTGCCGCAGTGCACAACGGACTAGGAGCTGAACATGATCGTGGTGACCGGGGCTACCGGGAATGTGGGCCAGCCTTTGACGCAGGCCCTGGCCAAGGCGGGCGAGCAGGTGACGGCGGTGTCACGGCACGCGGCGGCAATGCCGGACGGGGTCCGGCACGTGCCGGCTGACTTGGCCGAGCCGCAGGGCCTCACCCCCGCTTTGGACGGGGCGAAGGCGCTGTTCCTCCTGCTGTCCGGCGACCTGCACGCACCCGAAGCCAGGCCGACCGACATTATCGACCTGGCTGCTGCCAGCGGGGTCCGCCGAGTCGTCCTGCTGTCTTCGCAGGGCGTGGCGACCAGGCCGCTCGGCCCGTCGCGGATCGCGATGCGCGCGGTGGAGGACGCGTTGAGAGAGTCCGGCCTGGACTGGGCCGTCCTACGGCCGGGCGGCTTCGCCTCCAACGCCTTGGCGTGGGCGGAGTCCGTCCGCACGCAAGGGACGGTCGCCGCACCCTTCGGCGATGTCGGGGTTCCGATCATCGACCCGGCGGACATCGCCGAGGTCGCGGCGGCCTGCCTGCTGGACGACCAGCACACCGGCGGAATCTTCGAGCTGACCGGGCCCGAGGTGATCACGCCCCGTCAGCAGTCGGAGGCCATCGCCGCCGCGCTCGGCTCGGCGGTGCGGTTCCACGAACTCACCCGCGAGGAGGCCAAAGCCGCGATGACCCAGTTCGTGCCGCCGGAGCTCGCCGACGACACCCTGGACATCATCTCCGCCCCGAACCCCGCCGAACTGCGGATCAGCTCGGACGTGGGACGAGTCCTCGGTCGCGCTCCGCGCCCCTTCAACAACTGGGTCGCCCGTAGCATCGCCGCTTTTCGCTGAGGCACAACTCAGCTGAAGCGCCCGGGCAGCCTCGTGCGACTGCGGCCGCACGGGGCGGCCCCGTAGCGTCACCGCCCACCACCATCCAAAACTCAAGAGCCGGAGCGACCTGACAGGGTCCTACTGGTCTCCTGCGCCGGAGATCCGTTGGCAGGAGCGGGCGAGGGAGTCGAGGATCTCATCGGCTGTTTCGGTCCAGGTGAACGGGGTTGAGTTCTCGTTCCACTGGCTTTACCCAGGCGCGGACGTCAGATTCCAGGGAGGGGGGCGATGTCCTGTGGATGGCCTCCTGCGGGTCAGCCGCCTGCTCCTCGTGGCCGGTCCGGGGATTCGGACGCAACCGTGAGACTGGCTGGCTTGGACACGGCGTGAGACACCGGGGCCAGCCGCAGCTCACAGCCTCTGAATAGGACACGAACCGCGAGAACCTACAGCCGCCGCCCGCACTCCGATCCTCACGCCGGACCGGGACCTGCGCACCTGGGCCAGCCGGATGCGCCCGCCGTCACCCCGGGCCACCCTGAAAGCATGAGCGCGCCGGTAGTCGTCCACGACCTGTCCCCATCGGGCGGGCGCAATGTCGCCATCAACGGACAGATCGCAGGGGTCGCCCATGATGACCGTGACCTCGTCGAGTTCCTGAGGCGTGCCGGCCTCGATGACGCCTGGGATCTCCTCGACGACCCGCACTGGGTTGAATGGCGCGGCGGTCGGGCGCACCGGTATGAAGCGGCGTGAGCAGCCACCCTTGTGCTTCCTATTTTAGGAAGCTAAAACACGCCGAAGCCCCCGCCCAGTTGGGCGGGGGCTTTCGTATCCCGCTGGTGTGCGGAGTGCGGTGGCCTGCCGGCGGAGTGTGGGCCGGGCCCCGCCGACCAGGGAGATGACCAGGGTGAGGGCGAGAGGGCTTCGGTCAGGGCCGCACCGCCAGAGGCTGCCCCGCCAGCGGTCCCGCCCTCGGCGCCAGCTGCACCGTCGATCGAGCCATCCCCCGGTCCGCCGACGCCGACGTCCCCGCCCGGTCCGGCCGCACCGGATACGACGCCACCCGCTGAGCCGAAGCCCCCGGCACACCCGCCTCTGCCGCCCTCAGCCGTTGCGCGGCACTTCGAGTTCCGTCCAGGTCAGAGTGAAAGGCGAGGTACGGCTTTTCCAGTCCTCTTCCACGGCACGGCTCAGGCCCGCCACGGAGCGCTCGTATGCCCGGCCCGGGGACGTTACGACACCAGGCCGGCCCCCTCCAGCTCGGTCAGCCGCACGGTGCGCAGACCCCCACGCTCGGCCTTCACCTCCGTCACCTTCAGCTGCGTCCCCGGCGCGAGGATGTACTCCTCCTCACCCGTGAACGCGGAGAACCGCCGGATCCCCACCGCCCGCGCGGGCTTCACCTCGAACAGCGTCCGCCGGCCACGCCCGCCAAGGAACGCGCGCGCCACACCCAGCTCGGACGTGCACGACGACACCCCCCACCACGTCACCGTCCGCCCCAGCGGGTACTGGGACCGCAGATCCAGCGCCACACCACGCCACAGCGGCCGCGTCTGCGCCGGCAACGCCTCCATCGCCGAGAACAGCAACCGCAGGTACGGCAGGTACGGCACCACGCGCTCGCGGTCCGACAAGCGCAGCACGGCGTTGATCTCGCGGTAGAAGCCCGACTCGCACGTGTACAGGTAGAGGGCCGAGATCGCGTCGGCCGACAAGGCGCCTGCGGCCTCCCCGGACAGCGCGCCCGCGGGCGCTGCCTCCTCGGCCTTCGTCTCCCCGAAACGGCTCGACAGATCGATATGCCGATCCAGGTGCGCGAGCGCCCGCGAGACCGGCTCGACGGCCTTCCGGAAGTCCATCAGCGGCGTGTCGAACACCCCGGTGACGGGCGGCAGGACGAGGCCCTCGTCCTTGACGCTGGTGAGCCGCTCCAGATACAGCTGGTGCAACTCCATCGTGGACGCGATGAACGCCCCCATCCGCTGCGCGACACCACCGTCCTCCGGCCCGCCGGCCCCGCCCGTCCCCTGGTCCCAGCCCTTCCGCGGCAGCCAGTCGACCGGCTCGGCCCCCACTGCCGCCAGGGCGTCGTTCACCTGGGCGAAGTGGTCGCCCTCGCAGAACAGATCCCCCTGCGCGGCCGGATTGGCGTGGTCCAGGTGACGGACCTGCACCCCCGGGTACTTCTTCTCCAGCCGCTGGACGACCCTCTTCAGACTCCGGGCGTGCGCGCCCCACCAGGCGAACACCACCCCCCGGTCGTCCTCCTCCACCGCGTCCTGCTTCGCCCGGAGGATCTCCTCGACGATCTGCTCGGCCACGGGGCGCCAGAACGACGTGTGCCGATCGGTCGCCATCGCCCCGTCCACGCTCGCCGTGAGGGACGCGTTCAGCAGCAGCACACCCTGGGTGAGCATCGCCTGGAACCACTCGGGCGGCTGAACCGTGTCCTCCTTCTTCAGCAGGGCGCGGACGTCGGCGATCGGGGTCTTCTTGACGATGCCGTACTTCCACATCGCGGCCGCCTTGATGAGGCAGCGGATGCTGACGACCCGGCCGAACTGGCTGTCCTTCCAGTCGTTGAAGGTGTTGTCGAACATCGCGATGCCGGTCGCACTCTCCGCCCGCGGATAGGGGTTCTGTCCGAAGACGACCACCTTCCACTTCTCCGGCGGATGCGGCTTCAACGCCTGGAACGTCAGCTCGCGCACCGGAACGACCTCCGGGCTGCGCTTCGGGCCGATGAAGTCGGCGGCTCCCGGCTGCGCCTCGATCACCGGTCCGAGCAGCGGCAGCCACGGCTCGCCGCCACCGGTGAACAGGTCGGCCAGTCCCAGCGGATCCCCGGCCGGGGAACCGGCATCGCCCGCGGCCGTCACGTCGACATCACTCACGAGGGTGGAACTCCCGGTACTCGAACCGGACGCCTCCACGGGCGCCCCGGCATGCTGAACAGATGCGGCAGGGTCGTCGCCGGTGTCCGCGCCCTGGGCGGCACCGGCCTGCGAGGTCGTCGGGTCAGTGACGAAAGGAAGGCCGCTGCGGCACGTTGATCCGGACCCGCCGTGCGGACCCCGCTCCCTCGATGTCGTCGAGCTGCCCCAGTACGGCGGCCCGCAACTCGTCGTAGTCCGCGAAACCGTGGTCGTGGAAGAGGGTGTAGCCCGTCCACATCAGGTTGGCGCACACCTTCGCGGGCACCTGCCCGGTCTGCGCGCCCATCCCGACGAGGGCCACCGACCGGATGCTGCCCGGCTTCGCCCGGTTCTGTAGATGCACCGCCTGGAAGGCGGCCGCGCAGGCCAGGGCCACGTTCATCGTGTCGCTGACGTTCTGCGACGACTGGCGCATGGTGGGCGTCGAGATCAGGTACCGGGGTACGTCCGCCCCGGACGGGACGCACACCGCGCTGCCCACCGGCAGCCGTCCGCCGAACCGGTCGCGGATCGCCCGCTGCACCCGCACCTGGATGCCCGCACCGAGGTACCGCTTGACGACGGCGTCGACCCCACCGTCCATCCGGCCACGCTCGTTGGTGGGGGAAACCCAGGCGTCGGCGTCCACATCGAGAAGGGAACCCCGCCTGATCTCGACCTCCGGCGTGTCCGCGAACGCGGACCGCCAGGCCGTCACCACCTCGTCGTTGACGTCGACCAGGACGACGCTCAACGCATGCCTGACACCCACGAATTCACCCCTCTCACCCCGTGATCTCGAACAATCCCGACGCTACCGCGCCCCACTGACAGCGCCGTTCGACAGCAGGTCCTTGCGCCGGAGCCGGAATCTCGGCAAACCGTTGCCGCGTCGGCCGGGCCCGGCCGACGGCCCGCCTGCGTTATAGTTGATCTTGACAGTTCGCCGCAACTCGCGGTGACTGGCGCTGCGTTGGTGGTCCAAGGAAAGACGCCCCGCTTCCCGTGGGGAAATGCAGGTGCAAGGCCTGCCCAGCACTCCCTCACGAAGCCCTTCCTTCCATGACGGAAGGGCTTCGTCATGTTCCCTTGATGCGATGTTCGGCGAGCGTCACCTGGACCCTGCCGCCTTCTTCGCCGCCAGGGCCTGCTTGCGATGGGGGATTTTCGCCTCCGCGGTCGAACCGTCGCTGTAGCGGACGGTGCAGCGCTCCGCGGGCTGGGCCGTGCACTGGGTGCACGACAGCTCGATTCAGGCTGACGATGGGTCGGCCCCGAGGGAGAGGTACCTGCGCGGTGACGCGTCGCAACTGGCTGCCGTGGAGGCTTCGGCCGCTTTGACCGCTCAGGCGTGGCGGTGGATCACATGATCCGTGAACCGGCTTGCCCCTGGTGCCCCGTTCGCGGCTGAACAACGCAGGCCCGTTCATCGGGTCGCCGCACATCGCGCAGATGACAAGACCACGCTTCCTCGACGGCCGTGGTGCCGACTTCGGGCTCTGGTGCTGCGGCGTGCTCCAGGTGAACGTTGCTGATGGTGTCGGTCTTGCTCCCGCGGTCATCCCCCCGCGCGCCCGGGCGAACGAAGTACGACCTGGCGTCTCGCATCGGGTACTACTTCGCGGCCACACCTGGAAGAGGTACTCCGCCTGTGGGCCCGCACGCCGCCGCGTACGGGCCCACAGGCCTGTGCCAGACTCCCCCTACCGTTTTCGCAGCACGCCGTCTTCCGCGACGTCGCGCCGGATCTCGAAGAAGTCGGCGTTGGCGAGGTTCATGTCCGTCGCGAACGAGGCCAGCAGCCCGGGCGTGATCCGGAACGGTTCCTCCGACTCGGTCGCCGGCAGCGGATCGTCCTCGTGCGGCTGGTTGCACACCGCCAGCGCCAGCAGCTCACCGCGAAGCGCCTCCTCGTCCACGACCAGGAGGACGGTGTGCTGCGGCCAGCCGTCCTCGTCCCGATCCACCAACTCCAGCAGCCGTGCCACGCCGATACCGGCGTAGGCGGGATCGTCCAGGATGTCCACCTGGTCGATCGCCTCCTCGCCGGAGGCGTCCGGCCGGGTGAGGGCTTCAAGGAACCGCTCCCACTCCTTGGGCCGGTCGTAGCAGGTGCGGACCAGGATCGTCAGCTCGGTCTCGGGCAGCATGCAGCCTCCTGTGCGCCGCGGCAGGACGTCACAGCCCAGCGTAGGGGAACCGCACGCGGCCCCTTAGGGGATCTTGGAGAAGAACGCGTCACCGATGATCTTGTTGCCGGACTTGTAGGCGATGATCCGGTTTTCGTTGTAGAACTTGGTGAGCTGGCCACCGCCCTTGTGGTTATCGTCCTTGTCGATCATGCGACAGCTCTGGGTGGCGTTCGGGTCGATGGTGTTGCACTTCTTGCCGAGGCCCTTGTTGCCGCCGCCTTCCTGGACGGAGGCGTAGGGGTACTCGTCGCACTGCTTGCCGCGCGGGCGGTGCAGGCTGGAGGGGCAGGACTTGCCCCGGTTCTTCTTGGCCAGGGTGCTGGTGGTCCAGTGCAGGGGCTTGGCATAGCCGGGCCGGCCCTTGAGGGTGTGTCCGGCGGCGTAGACGTGGCGGGCCATCTCGCCCCAGACGGGGTTGGTGCGGGAGATGGAGAAGTTCGGGACGACGGCGGGGTAGACGCAGCCGCGCTTGCCGCCGTTGGTGATCTTCTCGCTGTCGCAGCGGACGGTGCGCATCGCGGCGACGTTTCCGACGACGGGGCTGTAGCCGGGGGCGGTGGTGGTGACGTTGAGGACCGGCTTGTGGGTGAGGATCTTGTTTCCGCGGCTGGTGATGTTGAAGCCGAAGGTGACGGTACTGCCGGCGCGGATGCGCTTGGTCTGGGGGCCGGTGGAGGTGCAGGCCGTGGAGCCGCGCCCGCAGTTGACCTTGACTAGGGTGGTGACGCCGCCCCGGGCGGCGCCGGTTGCGCTGGTGGCCTTGATGGTCCACTGGCGCTTCCACGTGTTCGACTTGACGTTGAGGCGCTCGGACTCGACGTAAATCCCGGAGAGGGTTCCGACGAGGAAGGCGCCCTGCCAGAAGGTGATCTCGTAGTCGGCGCTGATGTAGCCGCTGGTGCGGGTGTAGCGGACGGTGGACTTGGCGCCGGCGGTGAAGACGGTGCGCAGCTGGTCCTTCTGGACGGCCGCAGTCTTCGGGGCGGCAGCGGAGGGTCCGGCGGCTGCTCCGGTGGCGAGCAGGGCGCTGAGGGCTGCGGCTGCGGCGGCTTTTGTGGTGGCGCTGGAGCGCAGGATGCGCATGGGTGTGCCCCCTCATATGGAATTGGAGCGCTCCACTGCAGGAGGGGGCACGCGGGGGTTCTAGTGTCCTTTGGGACAGGTCGGTTTCTGGCCAGGTGTGAGCTGAACCAGCGCTATCTGAGCCTGGTCAAGGAGTTGGAAGAGGGAAGGGTCCACCGCTCGCCCGCTGGATACCTTTGGGCCTTTGCCACCCTCACTCATTTCAAGGGTGCCAACGCCCACTATCGGCGGCGACGCGAGAATGGAGACGGGCATGCCCAGGCTCTGCGACACCTGTTCAACGTCGCTTCCAGGACAGGGGTGGCGGCGATGCAGTGATCTTGCTCAGGCTGCGCGCCTCCAAATCTCATTCCAGCGCTCGGCTCGAGCTAGAAGAACTTTCCGGTCGGCGGCGGTCGGGTGCGCGCTGAGACTCACCCCGCATCGTGTGCATAGCTGGTGCAGGAAGTGCCCGGACCTCCAACGAGTCGTCTCCTTGTCCATGCCGCAGGCACGGCACAACGAGGACGCTGCTGTTGGCGGGATGACGGAACGGAGTATGCGTTCCACAACTTCCGGGAGCGGTTCGGTGGGGTGGAATTCCGGATTGGGGCAGTAGGCCAGGCTGCCTTGTGAACCGCGTCCCTTGTCCCGCCAGCTGCCATCGCTCCTGGGATGGCGAAGTCCAGTGGCCTTCTCTTGCCGACGGCGAGCCACGAAGGCGGCCTCGTCCGCCAGCCAATGCTGGCGGGCCGCGTGAAGCTCCGCCATGGCGCGGACCAGCGAGGCCGGGTCCTTCTCCAGATCAGCAGGAATTCGTGCGCTGCGACATAGGTGGTGATACGTGGCGCGAAATCCATATGGGGCGAAAGCGACGACGCACGTCCGGAACGCGGCATGACGAGCACGAACGGGTTGGCTCGTGTCGTGCACGCGTCGACGATGAGTCTCAAAGCTGGCCACCCGCGTGAGGATACGGTCACGCTCACCAGCCCCGCATCCGACTATCGGCGGCAGGGCTGTGCTCTTCCACCTTGACGGCTTCGTACTCCAGCTGTAGATCGTGACCTGCGTGACTGGGATGCCTCGTGATACTTCTGTGGAAGCAGTTCAGTTGGCCGATCACCAGTACCACAGTTCAAGAATCTCGGGCCAGATCAGGTGTGACGACGGTCCGTCGAAGGCGGCCGGGTCGATCTCTTTGACTGCCGGTAATCAGAATGAGGTTCCCCCGGCGTGCGGGGGGTGCTGATCAGCTGGTCAGGGCGGGTTGACGGGGTTTCAGGTTCGTTCGTTCGGCCGTTGCCTGGTCGGCG
>NZ_JBICXE010000056.1:0-36256 GCF_043200155.1 Streptomyces sp. NPDC048473 | reverse complement strand
AGCAGTTCAACACCGGCCAGAACCCAACCCAGAACCAGAACCCGAGCCATGGCGAGGGCCGGGATCGGGATCGGGATCGGGGGCAGGGGCTGGGGGCTCCGAGGCCGCTGCCCACCTCCACCTCGGGCTTCGGGCCCGGGGGTACGGGCGGGACCGGGGAGCGCTCGGGGAACACGGCGGCAACCGACAGTTCCGTACGGGACGGCAACGGCGCGTTTGGTGCTCCCGAGCGTCCCGACGGGAACGCGGTGCGTCAGGACCAGGGCACGTCCGGGGCAGGGCAGCGCCCGGACGGCGGGCCGGATGCCACGGTCACCGAGCGGGACCAGCGGGTCGCGGAGTTCACCGCGGCACAGGCACAGGTCCACGCGGCAGCACCGGCCGCACAGGGCCCGCAGGGCCAACAGGCCACGCAGGGTGCGGCGGACCGGCGGCTCGCCGACGCGGTCCAGAGGCGTGAAGATACCGTGCAGGGCCTACGTGACATCGATGTCGACCCGGACACCGGCGCCCTCGACGACCCTGGCCCGGGCCGCGCGGACGACGCCCCTGCCGGTATCGGCCGCAACGATGTCGACGCCACTGACTTGAGCGTGCCCGAGCCTGTGCCGGCCGATCGCCTGTCCACCTTCAGTCCGGAGACCGGTTCTGGTGACGATTCTGTCCTCACGGCGGATTCGGACCTGGCAGCGGTGAATCGCCCCGCCACCGTGTCGGACGACCTCGCCGGCGGGGGGCAGGGGGCACAGCATTCCCAGCCGCAGACCACCACGGCGCAGAACACCACAACACAGCCCGAGACGGCGCCGCAGCAGCCGGATCCTGTGGTGTCGGACGCGCAGCGCCTCGACGATGACGGCAACGAGATGCCGGATGTGCCGCAGGCTCCGCACGAGGACGGCCTTTTGCCACCTCAGACGCAGACGCCCGCATCGCCGTCCAAGTCCCAGCAGTGGGCCCACTTCCTGACTGAGCGGGACACGGCCTACCACGAGAAGCTGGCCGTAGAAGAACAATTGCGGCACCGCGTCGGCGACCTGATCGGCGAACTCTCCGAAGGCGCCAGAAAATTCGCGGACGAAGACCTGTTCGGAGGCCGGTTCGTACAAGAGGACGGACCCGGCCGCGAGCATGCCGAGAGGAGCTACCGCGAGGAACTGCGCACCGCCTACGAGGATCTGGCGCGGCGAGCCGGGCCCGAAGGGGTCACCCCCGAGCAGTGGCGCTCCGCCCACGACGCGGCGCGCGAGGGGATGACGCACCTCTTCGAGCGGAGTGCGCAGCGCGAACGCCATGTCGAGGTGTTCCGCGGCGACTTCGAGCGGGCACTGTCCGACTTCCGCGGTGCGGACCTGTTCGGCGGGCGTTATCTGGCGGAGGAAGTGCACCCCGTCCGTGACGCTGGGGCCGAAGAGACGGCCCGGAGCAAGGAGATCGAGCAGGAAGACCTGCTGAAGCAGGCGGAGAGCGCCGATGTCCCGCATACCCTGCATGAGATACGGGTGCGGACGCAGCTCAAGTACCTCCGTGCGGTGGACGAGATGTACCGGACGCCGGAATCCGGACCCCGCCCCGATCCGATGCGCCGCGCCGCGGAGCTCGACGAGCAGGTTGCTCGCCTCCGCACGGAACTGAGCGACGAGATAGGGCAGCTGAGCGAGCGGGAACGGCATGTGGAGCATGCCACGCGGGACTTCGACAGGGTGCTGGAGGACGACTGGCAGGAGAATCTGGCGGAAGGCGGGACGCTCAGCGAGGCGGCGGAGATCCGGGCGCGTGAAGACTTGCGGAAGGAGCTGCGTGCCGCGCATGTGGCGTTGCGTGCCTCGATGGGCGGTGACTCGACCGGGCCGTTGTTCGGGGCGCGCTGGGAGGCTCATCTCGATCGCGTGACGAGGCCGTCGGCGCTGCACGAGCGGTTCGCGTACGCGGAGTTCCGTGAGCAGCGCATGGAGGAGGCTCGCCGGGTTCTGACCGAGTCCTTCGACCGGTTCGAGGACGACTTCGCCAATGGGACCGACCTCCACGAGTCGGGCCGGGATCGGGTGAGTGAGGAGTGGGACAAGGCTGTCGAGAAGGCAGTTGACGAGGACTGGTTCGGATACCGGGGACAGCAGGACTTCCGGGTCCCGCCCGCGGCCGAGTCCTTTGATCCCGTCACCGCGCTGGATCTCGACGGGCAGCTGGACACGGGCGATACTCGTCTGCCGCGCATCGACACGCTGTCCTCCGACGGTCTGCGGTCCACCGGCTCCCGCGACTCCCGCGAATCGCTCGACGTGTCCGATACGGATTCGCTGAGCTTTTCGACGGTGACCCGTGACGAGAGGGCCGAGTCCCCGGCCGGTCAGCAGGTTCCCCCTCCCCGCCCCTGGCAGGAGATATTCCGCGAGCTGCGGGCGACCATCGAGCAGCGGCTCACGCACGAGTCCGATTTGCAGCGTGTTCGGGACCGCTCCGCCCGGGAGTTCCACGCGCTCGTCGGCCATCCCGACAGCTTGCTCCACCGCTACGAAGTCGACCCGGAATCCGTCAAGCGGATCGGCAGGGAGTTCGGGGACGAGACCATCGTCGGCTACGACAAAGTCTGGGCACAGGGCGAACACGACAGTGAAGCCTGGCTCGCACACGAACGCCGACACGAGAACGCCTTCGAGGAGATCCTCAACACGTCCCGCGCGACGCCCCTTAACACTGGCGTCCCCCCGCGCCGGGGCGAGGACGCCGATGCCCCCGACACCGACGGCGCTGATGGCACCGACGGCACCGTCCAGGACACCGCCGACCGGGTCCGCGCCGACGAGACCACGACCACGCCTGTCCCCCTGCCGGCATTTTCCGAACCGCTGGCCAGCACTCAGCAGACCGCCACGGGGGAGCTTCGGCCGGAAAGCGAGCAGCAGCTCCTTCGGCAGCTCACCGAGGGTGGGCCGCCCCCGTACGACGGGCTCGCGCTCACTCCCGAGGGCTGGGACGCCGCCGAGCAGACCGCAGCATCGGAGCAGACCGCGGCGCATCAGGCTGCCGCACAGGAGACGCTCACGGACACCCCGCTGTGGGGCTCCGGGGAGGTGCGTTCGGACCGCTGGATTCCGTTCGGTTCCCGGTCTGCCGGGACGACAGGACCGGAGTCGTTCAGGATCGCCGTGTCCACGGACGGCTCGCCGATCGGCGTGCGCCGCCCGGACGGCTCCGGCGAGCGGACCGATATCGGCTACGACTGGGCCTGGCACCGCGGCGACACACCCGCCGATGAGACGGTCCGCTTCACGCGGCGGGTCCACCTCCAGGCGGCGGACGCCACCCTCGCCCAGCTCACGGCCCTGCGGCAGAACATCACCGGCGCCCTCGACGAGGTGATCAACGAGAAGCGGTACCGGCTGCCCCGGCTGCAGCCCGACCTGATCAACGGCCCCCAACTGCCGGGCCCTGTCCTGCACGTCACCGCGGAGTTCGTTGACACCAGAGAGGCCGCCCACACGGTCGTCCAGGTGCGTGACGGGCTTCCGGCGGACCGTTCCATGCTCCAGGGGGTTTGGTTCACCAGAGTGCATCCGGCGGCATACGTGCATGAACTGGTGCACGGTCTCGGTGTCCGTGACGACATGCCAGACGCACGCGTGCTGCTCACCCCCGGAGGGCGTGGTGAGCAGATCGTCGCCGACGGCGATTCGAGCCTGATGGGCCCGTTCCACGATCGGACGGGGCCGCCGCGCTTTGTCCTCTCGCCCGACCACCTCCAGCAGATCGCCGATGTCCTCGCGCCGTACGTCCACGCGGGCGGCCCGATTGCGGCGCAGCGGGCGCGGAGCGCTCCGGAGCGGCCGCGCGACGCGGTCGACACGGAGTCCGCGGTCGACTACAGCCTGATCCACGAGGACGACACCGACATACGGGAGAGCCGCCCCCGTGAGCCTCTGTGGCGCTTCTCGAACGATGCTCCCGAATGGGTCTTCGCCGATGGCTTCGTGGCCAACGACGTCAACCAGGTCGTGGGTCTGACCGACTGGGTCTTCATGAACCCCCCGGCGCAGTTCGTGTCCACCACCCGGAACCCCGAGCTGTGGTTCAAGGGGAGGCGTTTCCGCTACCGGATCGACCCGTTCCGTAACCGTGACAGGACCGGCGTCGACATTAACGCCACTTTCAAGGCGCGAGAGGACTGGGCCGAGGAGTTCAATGAGGAGGAGAATGAGGTGGCGTTCACCGGGACCCTGGATCCGGCGGCCGTCGTCAGCGTCTACGACCGGACCCACGACCGCACCGGCACCTGGGACGCGGACTCCGAAACCGTCACATGGCGGCCCGGAGGCCGCAGCGACGTGGCGGCCGAGCCGGCCGTCGACCTCGGGCCCGCAGTCGACTACTCCATGGTGCATCCGGACGACTCCGACGTCATCGTGGAGTCGCCCGTCGTGGAGGCAGGGCAGAACCCGGACATGAACACCCCGCCGCCGGTCGGATGGCAGACCGTCACCGCTCCTGTCATCGCCGCCGACACCCGCCTGCCCGCGGACTTGACCGCTGCCGTCGCACTTGAACTGCAGCGCACCCCTGGCTGGGATCGGGAGCAGGTCGATACGGACGAGGTGATGCGGCTGCATGGCGAGCTGTCCGCCACCGATCTCCGGCGGGTGGTGCACGACCGGGCCGCGATCATCGCGCAGACCATGCTGTGGGGCGAGAGGGCCGGGCTCGACGGCGGAGCCAAGAAGAAGAACAAGAGCGGGGCGACGGGCGGCCAGCAAAGGGGCGACGCCTCGGCCCAGGTTCCTGCTCAGGAACAGTCCCAAGCGCGAGTCCGGACGCCAACCCAGGAACCCTCCTCCACACCCGCGCCGGTCTCCGAGGCGACCGTACAGGCCGTGCGGAACGCCGCCTGGGAGCTGCGAAGCAACCCGACCACGCAGCGGCGCAACCAGATCGCCTCGGTCACACTTGACCTGCTGCCCAAGATAGCCTACCCGGCCGACCGCCCGGTCGCCGAGCTCGTCAGCGTCGTCGACTGGCTGTTCAGCGAGAGCAGTGAACTGCAGGACCGGCTGCTGAACCACCCGCATATGGTGTACGCGCTGGTCCAGCAGCCCCTCGTGTCTAATTTCTTCGAGGAAAACCCCGCGCTCGTGGACCGGCTGAGCAGTGCCCCCGGAGTGCTGGAGGGACTGGTCTCGGCAAGCTGGGACTGGCACGCGAGGCAGACCCCAAAAACCGCCGAGATATTCGGCAGGGAAGACGTTCTGCGGGGACTCGAGTCCGACCCCGTCCTGCGCATGTCCTCCTTCGAATACGCCCATTTGCTGCAGAATCTTGATGGACGCCTGGATATTTTCCGAGAGGTGTTGAAACTCAGCGCGAGCATCCGCCACCTGGTTGACGACATTCCGATATTCGGGACCGCCCTGCTGTCCATCGAGAACCCGACCGAGGCACTGTGGCGCCTGGGCAGCGAGGCCGGCCTCGTCTCGGCGATGGTGACCCAGGCATCCCGCAACCGAATAGGCCCCGTTGAATTCTACCAGAGCCTTCTGGAGGACGACCGGTTGAGGTCACTCCTCAGGAAGTTCCCCGAGCAGCACAATGTGCTCCTGTCGGACCCGCGGCTACTCGGCACCGTGGGCACCAACTCCCGTTCGGCGGAAATTCTCCAGCAGTCCTCGACTTTGACCGATGTACTGGAGGACATACCTGAAATTGCCGTCAGGCTGATGTCCGACGAGCGACTGATCAGCGCCGCGGTGCAGAACAAGATGGTGGCGGTCGCGCTCTCGTACAACCCGCGCCGCTACGACGGACTCGAGGGCGACCAGCTGCTCGCGGAGCTCGAGAAGACCGAGGACCCGGCACCTCGGGCACGGGCTGTCCCACAGCAGCTCACGCTTGAGACTGTCCAGCAGGCAAGGGTCCCCGCTCTGTTGCAGTACATCCGGGCGAAGAGCCCCGCGGTCGACGCGGTCTTCACCAACCGTGAGGACAGGGCTGTCGTGATGAGCCTGTTCGCGCACGAGGACCTGGTGCGTATCCTGGCGCGCCACCCGGAGTTCATCGACCTGCCGCACGTGCTTCGCCGGATCCTCGATCCGAGGATGGGCGACATCAGCCTTCCGAAAGACGACTTCGCCGCCTTCTCGGGGCTCAAGGCCGCCTCGCGCCACGATGACCTGCTCGCGCTGTACCAGGACGCGACCATGGAGGACCAGCGGCGGCTTTTCCACCAAGAGCTGGTGAGTTCGCCGCAATTGCAGTCGCGTGTGTACCGCAGTCCGGACCTGGCGTCACTCGCCTATCACGATCTGCGTCCCCTCCGGTTGATCACGGCCCCCTTGTACGACGGCAATCCGTGGCTGGCCGGTGTGCTGGAACGTGTTCCCTTCGCCCTGGCACTCCTGAAGACCCAAGGTGAAAAGTTCACGGAAGCGGCGGTCGCGGACGAATCCGCTCTCCTGCGTCTGATATACCGGCACTCGAGCATCGCGAGGGAGCTCTCGGGGGTCCAGTGGCAGACGGTGGCGGGCCATCTGACGGCAGCGCCCAAGGTCCTTTCGCGGCTCCTTCCTCTTGCCGGTCAGGTGTCGGCCACCCACTGGAAGCGGCTCCTCATCGACGGCAGGCTGCTCAGGGCCCTCGGCGAGCGGATCGAGCAGCCGACCGCACAGGCGCTGGCCGCCCACCCCGACGTCCTGCGGGAAGCCCTCGCCCGCCCCGAGTTCGTCGACGCCTGGACCAGCCGGCCGGAGCGGTTCGACGAGCTCGCCGCCCAGACGCTCCGGGCGAGCGGCAAGAACAACGCCGGAACCGCTGTGCGCGATCTGCTCGCGGCGGTCGCGGCCACCGGGGAGCCGCAGATCACCCCCGACGGTTTCGAACTGGACGCGCAACTCGCCCCGTTCGTACGCTGGGTCGTCGCGCAGATTTCCCGAGGAGTCTCCCGCGAGAAAATCGAAGAAGCACTGCTGCAGGGCGGCGCGATCGGTGACATGGACGTGTTGTTGCGACGCTACGAGAGTGTCCTGGACAACGACCGGCTCAAGCGTGCCGTAGCGGACAACCCCTACCTCGCCCAGAAAATCTTCTTCCGGCAGGACGTACTTGAGCTGATCGAGGTCCGCCCGTCCCTTCTCGACCTTTTCGACCGTTCACCCGAGGTGCTGCGCCAAGTGGCGCGCGTGAACGGCCTGCCCCGCCTGCTGACCCGCGACGACGACGCGTTCGGGCTGTTCGTAGAGAGAGTCGATATGCGGGACAACTACGAAGAGCTCTGGGTCCGGGAGGTGGAGCAGAACCCCCAGTACACCCAGGCGTTCCGCCTCCGGTGTAATCAGTTGCTGCTCTCGAACGCCGGTCACATCCACAGATTCGTGATCCGCAACGCGTACGCGGCGAAGGCGGTCGTCGAGCGCGTGGAGACCTTCGGGGTCATGATCGAGTCCCCGCAGCTGCTCCAGAGACTGACCACCTCGCCGGACGACGTCGTACGCGCCGCGATGGCGACCCACAGACGGCTGACCGAATCGGCGGCCGACCCCGAGCTGCTGTCCGCACTGGCGGCCGTGCCCGGACTGGCCAACGTCCTCGGCGACCGGCCGGAGATCGCGGCGGACCCCGGACAGTGGAAGCAGTTGCTCGGAAACATCGCCCTGATGCGGCAGTTCCTCCGGCATCCCGCACTGATGGAGGAGGTCCTTGCCCCGGCCCTGCTGCCCGCGGCACTGGCGGCCCCCGACTTCGTGGGCGCGCTGGCCGCCACGGCCGACGGCGTCCGCCGCGGGCTTACCGGCCGGGCTGTGGTGGAGCTGGTCCAGAGTCAGCGTCAGCCTCGACTGGCCACCGAGCTCGTCGGGAACGAGGCGCTGCGGGCCGCGGTGGCCGGTCTGCGCGGCATGCCGGAACTGCTGCGGGCCCGCCCCGAGCTCCTCGACGCGTTTCTGGACCGTTCCGAGCTCCTCGACGCCGTACGGGCCAACAGGACGCTCATCGACGACGCCCACCGGCAGACCCTGGTTTGGCAGGTCGTCCAGCGCCATCCCGCGCTGGCCCAGTTCCTCAACCGTTCTCTCAGGAACGCGATGCAGCGCTACCCCAGCGTCGCGAGGGCCCTCATCGAGCACGAGGGCGAACTTTCTCCTGAGGGCGCCGAGACTTTGAGGCGGGCGGTCACCCGCAATGGGGTCGCCCAGCTGCTCGCGGCGCACAGCCGCTTCGCGAAGGCGTTCCTGGTAAGCCACTCCTGGCAGAACCGGGCGGCCGAGGACACCGAGTTCAGTGCGGCGGTGCGCCGTCTGTCCGAGACCCAGGCACCACGGTTCAGGGAGCTGGTGGCGGACCCCGACGACACCCGGCTGCTTGCCGCGGTGGACGAGTTGCAGAACGTGGATCGGGGGGCGGGCGCGGGGTGGATCCGCCCGGTCCCCTCTCGGACGGCCACTGCCGCCGGGGCCCGAACGGAGCGGGCCCCCATGGGCCTCCCTGTCGTCGAGGCCGGGACTTCGGGGCCGGAACGACCTGCCTCGCTGACGCAGAGCGTGGCGCCGCTGCCTCACGAACTCACGGACCTGCTGGCTGGTCCGCGGGGGGAGGGGATCGGGGCCGAGATGACGCGCCACCCCGAGCTGCTGCCCCTGCTCACCGCGGCGCCCATGGCGGCCGAGGAGATCAGGCAGAACCCCGAGCGGCTCGACGCGTACGTCTTCGAGAACTTCCTCGACCGTGACGCCCCCGCGGACTCGTTCGACCGGCAGTTCGACTCCTTCCTCGAGTCGGTCGACATCGCCCCCGGGGAGTACTACGCAGCGGTCAAGGCGGCCGCGGGCGTGATGTGGCGCACCATGGTGGCTGACCGGGAGAGCCGGCTGTCCGCCCAGCGCGAGGAACAGTCGCAGCGCTTCGCGGCGTTCCATCCGAACGCCGCGGACACCTGGCATCACAGCGGCCGGGTCCGCTACGCGGGACGCCTCGGCCCCGGCGACTTCACCCCTCTGCAGCACGAGGTCCTGGACCGGATCGCCACCTGGGCCACGGGCGTACGGGAGGCCCCCGGCACACGCCGGGTCAACGCGCCCCTGCACGCCCATCTGGACTCCGGCAGCGGAGGTGCGGCGTTCATCTTCGCGCTCGCGCCGGACGGGCAGGTGGACACGGTCGTCTACGCGAAGAGCAGCGCCCGGCAGGACAACAGCTACCGGTGGGGCAACAGCGGCCAGTACAGCGACGGCCCGCCCGGTCTTGACATGGTGGCCAATGACGCCGCCCTGACGGAGTCCAGGGGTCTCGTCGACAGGCGGGCCACGTTGGCGGAGCAGACGTCCGGGCCGGTCGGGCAGGCCGCCGGAGGCGCGGTGCGCGGTGCGCGCACCGCCGCGGTGGAGCGGGACGTCGTGGCCAGGGCGCAGGGCCTGGCCACGGCGGTGGCCGAGTACCACGCCGCCCTCGGCGACCTGTCCCGTCCGGGCTCCGGCAAGTCGAGGGCCGCGCGCGTCCGGAGCGCGGCAGTCCGGCTGGTCGCGGCCGGTGCGGGACTGCGCGCGCGGGGCTCGGACGTGTTCACCCGAGCCCTGGAAGTGCTCCCACAGAAATTCGCGGAGGAGGCAGGCACGCTCCTGAGCCAGGCGTCGTCCCAAGGCCGCAGCGCGGAAGAGCCGCGACCGGCGGCATCCGAGTACGAGCGCGGGGCCGTCGCCCTCGCTCTCGAAGTGGCGGGAGAAACCGCGGGCCGGGCCATGGCGCAGAGCCTGGCGGGGCGCCTGGAAACGGCCGGTGCGGATGTGGCCCCCGCGGTGGACTACCGGCTCGTCCACGCCGACGACGCGACGGTCATTGTGGCGAGCGCGGCGGGGGAGACGCTCTGGCGGTTCTCGGACACCGATCCCCGGGTGGGCCTGGCCCATGGGTTCGGGGCCAACGACACGAGCCGGATCGCCTCCCTCTACGAGTGGGTCAGCGACAATCCGAACGCGGGGGACGTGTCGACGCCGCGTGACCGGGAGCTGCGGTACGGGGTCAGGCGCTACCGGTACGAGATCCGCGCGGCGCTGGAGCGGCAGGACTCCGGGGACGAACTGTCGGGTGAGCAGGAGGCCGCGTTTACCGGCCGCGTCGACGCGGACGCCGTGGTGAGCGTGTACGACGCGCGGGAGCGCCGTACGGGCGTGTGGGACGCGGCTGCCGGGGCGGTGCGCTGGCAGGCCGGTGACCGGCAGGCTTCCGCCGACGCGGCCGCGCCCGTTCACCCCAGCTGGCACAGCGGCCTGGTGGCGGACGGCACGACGGACGCCTCGGCGGACAACGCGATCGACGACGGGTTCGCGGCGAATCCGCACTTCGCATCCGGCCTCGGACCGGTGTGGGGCTCTGGCCAGGTGCGCACCGACCGGTGGGTGCCGTTCGGCAGCGGCCGGGGCCGGCCGGCCAATCGCCCTGGGGCCTTCGAGTTCTCCCCGTCCGAGGACGGTAAGCGGCCCCTCGTCACCCGGCCCGCCGGTTCCGGCGAGCGGACCGAGATCGGCTACGACTGGGCCTGGCACCGGGACGACGCGGGCGACCCGGGTGTCCTGCGGGTGACGCGCCGGATCCACCTGGCGTCCTCGGCTGCGACACCGGCCGAGCTGAGCGTGCTGCGCGGGTCCTTCGCCCGGACGCTGGACCAGGTGGTCAACAGGCCCGGATACCGGCTGCCGCCCATCCAGCCCGACCAGGTCACGGGCCCGGCCGTGGCAGGCCCTCGCCTCCATGTCTCGGTCCAGTTCGTGGACAGCGCCGAGGAGGCCCACGGCACGGTGACCGTACGGCGCGGACTGCCCGACTCCGGGCGGGCCATGGTCCAGGACGTGTGGTTCACCGGTGTGCACCCCGCCGCGTACGTCCACGAGTTCGTCCACGGCCTCGGTGTCCTCGATGACCGGCCCGCGCCGGAGACCCTCCTCACCCCCGGCGGACGCGGCGAACAGGTGGTGCCCGAGGGCCTGTCCAGCGTGATGGGGCCCCTGAGCGGCGATACCCTGCCGGGCGAGCTCTTCCTCACGCCGGACCACCTGCGCCAGATCGTGGAGGTCCTCTCGCCGTACGTCCACTCCGGCGGCCGGGCCCCCGGCCGCGCGCGGGAGGAGGCGGCCGTACAGCGGAACCTGGACGTCGCGCCTGCCCTGCCTTCCGGTTGGCAAGCGCGCTATCCCGTGCTGCACCGAGGCCGCGGTGTCGGCGGTGAGGCCATGGCGGTTGCCGTCCATCCCGCGGACGACCCGCAACAGGTCGCGGGATCCCGAGCCCAGGACCCGCTGCCCCGGGCCCAGGACGCCTGGCGGCGGCTGAGTGCCGTACACGACGAGCAGGAGCGGGCGGGCAGCCCCCACCCGGCACGGCGCCAGGATCTGGACCGGCGCATCGCGGACGCGCGTGCCCTCCTCGCTACGTCCGGCCTGTACGCGTCCCATTTCCTCACCGGATCCCAGCAGGCTCTGGAGCGAGGCGCGAAGCAGCGCGAGAAGCTGACGAAGAGCCTGGCGAAGACCGTAGCGCGCGCGGAGACGAAGGCCGCTTCCCACGCCCGGTTCGCCGGCCGTCTCGCCGACCTGCGCGGATTCCATCAGCGCCTGCTCGACGAGACGGCCGCGATCCGCACCGAGTTGGACCGCCGCGCCGAGACCGCACGCGGAAACCAACAGATGGTCCCCGGGGCCAGGGAGATCGAACTCGCCCACTTCCTGGCGATGGACGAGGCGGTGGCGGAACGTGAGCTGGACCGCCGTACCGCCGCCCTCACCAACGAGCTCGGCCGGGTCGACACCATGCGGTCGAAGGAACGGGCCTGGGCCGCCGGGTACACGGACATGCTGCGGCGCCAGATGGAGAACGTGGAGGCGGACCGCGGCCTGCTGCGGGCGGTGCGTTCCAGGGGCGGCGTGCGCGACCTCACCGATGCGCAGCGGACGGCCGTCGTGCTGGTCGAGCGCCGGGCGCGGCAGCTGGCCGGGCGCGATCGCGCGATCCTCGCGCAACACCTGGCGGACGGCGACTGGGCGTGGGCCGCCGGCTATCCGGCGAGGGGCAAAGAACTGGACCAGCTGCTCAACCGGGTGCACGACCATCTGCGCGGCCGGATGGACGTGGTGACCAACTTCGATCTGAAGCGCCGGGTCGGCAGCGGCACCCTCCTCGAGGCGCTCATGGGCGACAAGGAGGGCAGGTTCCGCAACTACTGGGAGACCAAGGTCTCACAGGCCCAGGCGAACCCGGCGATGCGCGGCGCCCGTGAGGAGAACATGGGGTACGCCGCACTCCTTGCCCGCGATACCTCCCGCGACGGCACGTTCCAGACCGCGACCCCGGACGCCCTCCTGGACCGGTTCACCCCCTCCGACGAGGGCAGGCGGCAGCTGCCCAAGTACGCGGCCCTGGTCTCCCGTCTCCAGGAGGGCGGTGCGACCGGGTACGGGAACGCCGTTTTCCACTGGAAGCCGGAGGTCGCGTCGCGGATCACCCTCACCCCGCGCGACAGCTGGTCGCCCGGCGCACAAGGTGCCCGCGGCCTCACCAGCCCGGACCACCTGTTCCCGCTGCTGGCACACGGGGACGAGGACCCGGTCAGGCTCGCCTTCGCGGAAGCGACGGACTTCGTCCACGACCCGGAGCTCAAGGAGCTGATCGGCAACGGCACGTTCCAACCGCACGGCTACTTCGAGGCGCAGATCCACGGGGACCTCTCCTGGGCGGACGTCGACCGGATCGTGCTGCGCCACTCGGGCGAGGACGGGGACGGGGATGGGGCGGTTCGGGCCGGCCAACAGCTTCGGGATTTCGCCGAGCTGAACGGCTACGACTTCGGGGTGCGTCTGTCGCGGATCGGCGCGGAGCACGACCAGCCCGTTCCGGCGGACGAGCGGGACGATTCGGGAGAGCTGTCCCGGCAGCAGCAGGAGGAGCGCGGGCAGCAGGAGCGGCAGGAGGACCACCCGGAGCTCCCGCGGCTCCGCCTGCCGTCGGTCTCCCGAGGGCCGCTCGGGATGATCTGGGAAGAGCCCGAGCCGGGCGAGAGCGAGTCGTCGGACCACGAGCAGGACCAGGACCGGGCGACGGAGACCCTGGAGGCGACGGCGGCGAGGGAGCGGACCGTTCCCGTTCCCGTTCCTGCGGCTCTCGTGGCACCTGCCGTGGACGCCGCCCGCCCCGCGGGGGCCGTACCCGTCGAGCGGCTGCTCGGAGAGTCGTGGACGGCGCGTGACGCCGACCGCCCCTTCAGCCTCTGGCTCCCCGGCTCGGATGCGCGGAGCCTGGACCGGGACCCGGCCACGCTTGCCGCGCTGTCGACGCTCGTGCCGGAGAACGCCGTGCTCGTCTTCGGTGAGGTACGCGACGGCGTGCTGGTCGCCGGTGGCCGGCCCGTGACGGTGGCGGGTCTGGCGAGTCTGATCACCGCCGCGGCACCGGGTCGGGTGCCGATCCTGACGATGCCGGGAGCGGACTTGCTCGCGGCATCGCTCTCCGGGGTGCTGGAGTTGCCGGTCATCGCCAGCCACTACGGCATGCGCCTCGATCCCGCGGCCGGCACGATGGGCGAGGCCGAGGCTCCCGTGGGCAGCGAACGGGGAACCGGGTTCCGGCTCTTCGACGAGGACCACACCGACGGCGTGGAGGTCGTCGCGCAGCGGCAGACCACCCCGTGGGCCCCGGCGACGGCCCAGGCACCGATCGCGACGACTACGGACAACGCGGATGAGGGCCAGGAGCCGCGCCAGACGCAGCCCGGGTCCCAGGAGCAGTGGTCCGGGCCGGCGCTGGGCGAGCCGGTCGACGCCGATCCGATGGTCAGGTCCATCGGCGTGCCGAGGGCGGGGCTGCCCTATCTGACCGAGGTGATACGCCAACTGCGAGCCATGGTCGAGGAGTCCGGACAGACCGTCACCGAGGCCCACTGGGACCGGCTGCCGCAACGTCTGCTGAGCAACTACCGCTATATGGTGCCGGGCGAGGGCGATCCCGCGAGCAGCGGTCTGATGGTGCCGCTGGGCAAGGTCGAGGCGCTCGTCACGCTCGACCCGCGGGACCCGCGCCCGGTCCACCACGCCGCGGGGTCGTACGAGCGTCCGGCACTCCAGGAGGCCGAGTCCCGGAGGCCCACGCCCACGCCCGCGTCGGCGTCGGCGTCGGCGTCGGCGTCGGCGCAGGAGACACCCGAGAGCACCGGGCCGGTCGGCCTGGTGCCGGACCGCGCCGCCGGACCCGAGCGCTTCCACGCCAACGAGACCATCAACGCCTCGTACCTGACGGGCGCGCAGGTCCAGTCCCACGCGGGCCCGACGGGTGCGACACGCGGTGGTATCTCGATGTCGGTCGGGATCGGTGTCAGCCCCGGTGTGCTGGAGGTCGTCAGGCTCTTCGCCGGTGTCTCGGGCGCGGCCAACTCCTCCTACCGGTCGACCAACAAGATCGGGGACGCCGAGGGCGGGCACGTCGAGGACACCAGGGCCGACTCCACGATGATCGCGTACCGCCCCGACTGGTCCCTGCGCATCCGTACGGACGCGGAGCGGAGCTGGGACTCGATCGCGCCCACCGCGGTGAGGACGGAGGGGGACCAGCGGCTGCTGCTGTATGTGCCGGACCACTACCTCGAAGAGGCCCCGGGCCAGATCACTGCCACCGGCACCGGCAACCTCGAGCACCGGCTGCCCCCGGTGCACTACGCCTCGGGTCTGACCAACCTGCCCGCCCTCTTCGACCACATCGTCGCGGCGCTGCGCAAGGAGGGGCTCAAGCTGCCCCTCGGCAGCGTGCCCCGCGACGAGTTGCTCCAGAAGCTGTGGAACCTCGACGCGCACCTGGACGAGGCCGTGGGCAATCAGCGTGGCTATCCGCTCACCCTCCACACCAAGTTCGGCAGGCCGATCGCGTCCGTGGAACTGCACTCGGTGCGTGCCTCGCGCGGTACCCGGGTCGGTTCGACAAGCAGCGACGCCCATGTGGAGAACGTCAGGACGGCGATCGACGGAACGGGCGGTGGCCACACGGTCAACAACTCCACCACGGTCACCCTGCCGGGCGCGGAGTTCGACATGGCGCCGGTGCCGTTCAAGAACCCCGACCTGGGACTGGGTGTCAGCGCGTCACTCTCCATGACCTGGGGCAACTCCGACGGCATCAGCGCCGGGCGCACCGGCCTGTGGGTCGTGGTGCCGCGGTACGCGGGCTTCACCGCCGCGTACCGCGTGGAGTTCACGCACAGCGCCGTGGTCGCGGTCCGCGGCGGGGACGCGGTCAGGACCCCCTCGGTGTCGGGCCGGGCGCTGGTCCGGATGCCGGAGCCGGATGCCTTCAAGTACGGCTTCGAGGTGGACGAGGACGCGCTGAGCGGAAACGTCATCACCCAGACCGACACTCCGCTGGTGATCACGCACAGCATCGGCGAGGCCGAGGGGGCCCCCGAGCGCACGGTGATCGTCCACGAGGGGCCGCGGGGCCGGACCGTGGAGTACGAGGCCGGCCTGCTGCGCCGGACAGGGCGGCGGCCCGGCGACCCCGAGCACCTTGATGTTCCCCCGCATGTCGCCGAGGGTCGCGGCATCGGCATGGGACTCGTCGACGTCGACGAGGAGACCGTACGCACACTGCACGACCTGGTGGAGAAGGAGCTGCAACGGCTCGGCTTCCTGCCCGAGGACACCAAGGCGCCGCTGGCCGGCAGCCACTGGTACTCGCACGGCAACAAGACCGACTCCCTGCAGGGCAACCTCGACATGCTGGAGAAGCACTTCAGTGCCCGCGGGATGGAGTCGCACTTCGACCAGATCCACCAGGGCGGCCTGGTGATCACGATGTACCGGCGCCGGGGTGTGGCGGGCACCGACCTCGACGTGGACGCGGTGAAGATCATCCTCAGGGCCAGCGGCTCCACCCTGGCCCCGCAGTTCGAGGGCTCGTCCGACGAGTTCCACACCGTCAACCTGGCCATGGGCATGGACACCGCCGGGCAGTTCAGCGGCGGCAGCAAGAAGATCGCGCTCAGCCTCCGCTTCAAGGCGCTCTTCAACCAGTTGAAGGGATCCGTCACCGGGATCGACCTGATCCGTCAGGTCGGCGCCACGGACGCGGTCTCCTACCTCAACAACCGCCCCGAACTGCTCGAGTACCCGGGCGTCGTCAATAAGCACCGGCTGTTCAGCGACTACACCGTCACGATGGAACTCCAGCACAGCGGACTTCAGGGTGAGCTGCGCAAGGGCACCCGCGACCCCCGTCCGATCGTGCTGACGGACCAGGGGGCCAGGGCATACCTGCTGCCACTCGGCGACGTCAGCCGTCCCGGTGTGACGTCCCTGGACCGCACCCCGGCCTCCGTACTCGACCGGGCCGTGATGTATTACGTCGACGCCACCGGTGTGTACGAGGCGGCGACCTCCGTGCTCGGGCCGCTGACCGGTCCACAGGGCAACGCCGACCAGGAGCTGCACTCGCTCACCAACACCATCCAGATGAAGGCGCACTTCAAGGAGATCGCCAACGGCCAGCTCACCACCGACCAGCCGTTCCGCCCCGGATGGTTCCGAGACACCTTCGGCATGGTGGACATCCGCGCCGAGCTGGGACGCGTCCAGTTCGCGGGAGCCACGCCCGACAAGTTCGTCCTCGGCATCATCATGCTTTCGCTGCTCCAGACGAACACCTCGGACACCGGGACCACCGGCCTGAAGTGGGCCCAGGCCGATATCACGGTCGGCGGTCCGACGCGTCCGGACGACCCCAGCAGTCCAGGGTTCGTCCAGGGGGGAATCGACGCCAATCGCTCCTGGCAGCGCAACGCCTCCTCCAGTGAAGGGCGTACAGGCGGCAAGGAGCTGATCCAGCTCGACTTCAACCGCGGCTACGCCTTCCGTGCGACGGTCGACTACATCGTCGCCAACCGCCTGGAGAAGCACGGCAAAATGGTCTGGGAGGCCCATGACGCCGACGAGCGGATGGTGCCGAAGCGCACGGTCGTCTTCCTGCTTTCGGAGCCCGAGGCGCTCGAACAGTACGGGCGGGGTCTCGTGCCCATCTCCGACGAGCAGCTCGCCGACGTGATGAACCGCTGGGGCACGGGCGAGGCCAGGCTCAGCGGCAACACCGTCGCCGCCGTGCTGTCCCGGTGGACCCAGGACGCGGAGGTGCTGCCGGACGACCTGCACGCGGCCCTCGACGCGGACCGCCCCGCGCTCGCGGCGACGCTTGCGCAGCTGCACGAGAACGGCGGACTGCCCATCCTGGACGACGGGATCAGGGCAGCGTTCAACGCGCGCTTCGGGCTGGCACTGCAAAGCCCGTCGAGCCGCTTCGACGACATCCGGCTCCCCGAGTACCTGACGCGTGAGGACACCGGCGGCCGGACCCTGGGCCACAGCGGCATCCACGACCTCGCTTACGAGGACGGCCGCACCACGTACGACATCGTGCGCGAGCAGGTCGAGAAGACGGCGCCGGGGCTGCTGGCCTCGGAACCTGAACTGTGGACCGCCGACGGGCGCAGGGTCGGACGGCTCCAGGGCGGTGTGAACTCTTTGCAGGCCCTGCTGGCCAAGGGCCGCGACATGGCGATGTGGGACGAGTTCCTCTCGCCCAACGGGCACGTCCTCTACCTGGTTAACCCGGTTGGCTGGGTGCTCACCGACATCGTGGAGATCAAGCTCTCCGATGTCCTCGAAGGCGCCCCCGAGATCTACGACTTCCGGCCAGGCACCGGCATCGAGGTCTACGGCCACGGCTACGTGAGAACGTCGCAGAGCACCTCCCGCGACGGCTCCCAGAGCTTCACGCCGCTGAAGTTCGGCGGCGGCGAGACAAACACCTTCCACAACAGGGGAGTCGGCTTCGGGCAGGGCGACCACAGGGGCGTGAACCGCGCCGAGAACGCCGTCACCGAGCAGACGATCTACGACTGGAACAGCTACTACCTGGCTCGGTTCCGGCACACGCTCACGGCCGAGGTCCGGCGCCTCGACATGGCGGGCCGGCCGCTGAACAACCTGCTGACGGGCTTGTACCGGGCCATGAGCGCTGATCGCTCCGCTGTGAACACGACCAGCGTGTCCGGCCTCCTCGACCTTCAGGTCCCGCGCGGCCTCGCGGAATTCCGACCCGAGTACGGACCCTCACGCGCTCGGGAGCTGCGGTCGCTGCCGTCGCTGCCGGGCGACGCGTACGTCACGGGAACGATGCTGGACGGCGGGCTGCCGGCCGCGATGAAGCTGATGAAGAAGCTTTTCGGTGACCAGGCCGACGGCGCCAGGACCCGCACCAGCCAGACTGTCCGACAGCTCATGGGCCGTACCCAGCAGACCAACCACCTACCGGAAGCTTCAGCAGGCAACCGCTACCTGCTGACCGACAAACTGCACGTGCCGGGGCACTCCTCCGACAGGGCCAAGCTGTACATGAAGGGCGATCTGTTCGCCCTCGAGGTCCTCGGCCCGGTCAAGGGCACAGGCGCGGGCCGCTACATCAAGCACCAGAGCGGCACGACAGCGAGCCAGACCTCCGACCGCTGGCGCCCGGCGACCAATGTGGGCACATCCGGCTCCGGCGTCCTCCACGAGCACAACCCGCCGACCGCGGCTGACGGCCACGACTACCCCCCGTACACCGCGGGAGGTGACTCCGGGGCATCCCGCGTCACCGGCAACAGCGTGGGTGACGCCGGGACGGAGAACTACCGGCGCGAGCAGCACGTCAAGCAGCAGGGCCCGCTGAACCTCGTACGGCTGCGCGGCCGCTACAGGCTGGAGGCAGAGCGGTACACGCGCCATCTCCTGTGGCCGACCACGCACACGAGGGGCATCGTCCGCAGCGATCCCTTCACCGGTGACGTGTACGTACAGCTCTTCCAGGCCGAGGTCGACGAGCTGCGCGCCCGCATGGAGGAGATGGAGCACGAGGCGGCCCGAGGCGACCTGGGCTGGCTGGAGCTGGAGGACGCGCGGCGGTTCGACCTCGCGACTCTGATGAGGGACGCCGCGGGGGAGCGGGCAGTGAGCGCGGTCCGCGCCCACGAGGCGGTGGCCCGCCGTATCCGGGCACAGGCGACCGACGCGCTCGACGGCGCCGTTCTCACCCTTGACACCGTCGCCCACGCAGCGAACACGTACGCCGCCGCCGTCGGATGGGCCGTCGGCGTCATGCGCGCCGACCTGGCCCTGGCGAGGGCCGGCGACTCCGATGTCGCCGTACCCGAGACCCTCACGTACTACGAGGCACAACTCGCCAGGCTGCCCTCCGTGCCGCGCTTCACCGGCTCGGTCGAACGAGCCGTCGGCTCCATCGCAAGGGCCGTCAACGAGGTCCGTGCCACGCTCAGGAACGACCCGACGCTGCCGCCGGTACAGGTCCCCGCAATGCTAGGCTTCCACGGCCTGTCCCACGATCACCTGGTCCGGGGCGTCGCGCATGAGCTCGAGGCGCACATCCGGCTGGACGTCATCGAGGCCGACGGCACGGTCCGCAGCCGCTGGGCGCAGCCTTCGGGCCATGTCTACGCCTTCGACCCCCTCGATCCCGACGCCCCGGGCGGGAACGGGCTCACCGCCCAGGAAGCCCATGATGCCTGGCTGATCAGCGAGGAGCTGCGCCGTACGGCAGAGGAGCTCGGCCTCGACGAGTCGGAGCTCGGCGAGATCTACCGGACCTCGTGGCAGCACAGGCGCAGCTTCGCCGATGCCCTGTCCGCCGAGACGGAACGCCGACTGTCGCGGCTGCGCGATACCGACCCGCAGCTGCCCGTCCTGTACCGGAACGCGCTGAGGCTGACGGACGGGGGAGAGGCGGCGACCGACGAGGTCAGGCAGGACGCGCAGTTCGCGCTCGACGGGCTGCGCGAGCTGGCCCGGGACACCGACGACGTCAGGCCGGAGCCGCTGGAAGCCCTTCTGCAGAGCGTCGGTGACCTGCTCGCCGCGGGCGCGTTCGCGCAGGAGGACATCATCACGCCTGCGGCGACCGCCTCGTCCGCCGCCGCGCACCGGTCCGGCACGCAGGTGACCGAAACGCGGGTCGACGAGACGCAGGCGACAGAGCAGGACCAGCGGCGAGAGCAAGAGGACAAGCAGCAACAGGAAGAGCGCGCAGACGGCAGGGACGTCCTGACGGAGGAGGACCGCGAGCGGGTGGGCCTCGCCTTCCGTTTGTGGCCCGAACCCCTCGCGGACGCGGTGGCGCACCTGGAGCGGACTCTGCTGGCGGCGGGCCCCGGTGCCCGCTCACTCGTGCTGCCCGAGCGCTTCGCGTACGGCGAGGGCAGGCCGTTGTACGCGGTGAACGTCCGCGGCCATGTCCGCTGGTTCGACCACCGCAGCGGCGTCCTGGTCCTTGCCCCGCAGGGGGACGTGGGGGCGGTCCGGTCGATCGACCTCGGCTCACGTGGGTCACTGCTCGACGCTCCCCCCGAACTGCTGGCGAGGGGAGCCGATGCGGCTCACTTCCCCGCGCTGGGGCTGGGCACCGACCTGTTGCGCGCGCTGGGACTCGACGGGGAGAGCAACCCCGTACGCGACCTGACGGCCACAAAAAGGACGACCGAGGACACCGTGGTCGATGACCCGGCCGATCCCTCGTACGGCGCCCCGCGGCCGACCGGCGAGCAGGACCGGGCGCTCCCGGCGAACCCGGTCACGGCGCCCGACTTCTACGCGCAGTTGCCGCACCATGCCGCCCTGGACACGGCCGCCGCGCTGATCACGGAGCCCGCTGCGGGAGCGGAGCGGCCGGTCGCCGCCCGCAACGAACTGCTCCGGCAGACCGCGCGCGTCCTCCAAGAGCCGGGGACCGCCGCACGGATCCAGGAATCCGGGGCGCGGATCCTGCTGGTGCCGCGCGGTGTACGCCCGACCGACCTGCCCGGCTACGACCACCTGCGGGACCTGAGGACACACGAACCCGACGAGGCGGCCCGGCCGGCGGATGAGTCCCGCGGTCTGACGGACGTCCAGGCACAGGTGGTGGCCGTGGCCGAAGAGAACCTGCTCGGAGCGGACACCGGGCTCGACGACGTGCCGTCGTACCCGGACGGCTACTCCAGCGTCACCCACGAACTGGCCCACCTGGTCTACTTTTGGGGTCTCACCGACGCCGAGAGGGCACAGATCGAGGCCGGTTACCGGTCCAGGCTCGCCGCGGGTCAGGACGCCGAGTGGGCCGACGGCCCACGCCGGGACGCCGCCGGGCGCCCGGTCGACAACTACGCCTCCCGCAGCGCCGCGGAGTACTTCGCCCAGACCTCCAACGCCTACCTCGGCGCGAACCACGGCCAGGACCCGTACACCGGCCTGGTACGCAACAACGGCCCCCAGTGGGTGCGCGACAACGAGCAGGCCCTGCTGCCGCTGCTGTCCCGCCTCTACGGCGAGGACCCCGCTGCGCCGGGCGGGACCAACCCGGTGGCCGCGGTCCGGGCAGAGGAGGACTTGTGGCGGGGCTACCGGGACTTCCACCTTCTCGCGGATGAGACGGCTGGGCTGCGGCCGCGTCCCGCGCTCGTCAATGAGGTCAACCTGAGGCTGCCGCAATTGGGCTGGCCGCACGGTGTGGTGGATGCGGCCAGGGTGTACGAGGAGTGGGAGAAGTTGCCGGATGCCTCGCGGAGGTCGCCGGAGCGGGCGCTGGGTGCGGAGATCGCCGGGATCATCGCGAATCACGGGAAGCCTGGGCGGGACACGCAAGTGTTCGGTGAGAACACCACGACGACTGCCGAGATCGCCCGGCCGGCGTCAGATTCTCCGGTGACAGTGGCCACCGCCGGGCAACTCAGCCGCGCGATCACGGAATTCGGCTCACGGCGTGACGGGGCCCAGGGCCTGGTGCATATCGAACCCGTTCCGCAGAAGACCGTGACCTGGCTCCAGGACCAGGTGATCCGGGAGATCGAGGGCGACCGGGGCGAGGACGCCGCATTGCGGACGGCGGTCCGTGCCACCGTCAGCGCGCGCTTCTTCAGCGCCGAGTGGTCGCGCTTGTTCAGCGAGCACGGGGTGCCGATCCAGGCCGCCTACCGTGGTCAGACGTACCAGGTGGCCCTCCGGCTGGCGCTCTCCCAGCCGAGGCAGGGCGACCCGGATATCCAGCAGATGGAGAACCCGGACGGCCCGCCGGTCAATATCCAGCGCTGGATGTTCGGCATCAGTGAGGTCGGTGACACCGAAAGCGTCGGCGATCTGCGCTCGATGAACCTCAGCTACTCGCACACCTGGCGGTTCCCGCACGCGGGCTGGTTCAAGAGGCTGACCGTCACCCCGCAGGCCAACTTCACGTACAACCAGACGACCACCAGCGTCGTGGCGACCGCGACCGTGCAACCGATGATTATGCTGCGCAGCCGCGAGCGCTCCTGGCCGTACGAGTACGTCATGAACTGGCAGATCAGGGCCACGGCCAATCTCCACCAGGCACTGACCACCGTGCTGATGGACGAGAACTGGCGCACCCAGCAGAACCCCGGGACCGAGGAGCGCCTCACTGTCTGGTTCCCCGAGCACCTGACCGACGCGGACAACGGCATCGCCGCGCGGGACGACAACGACCCCGCGAAGCGCCCCGCCCCGCTCGCGACGGTGACGGGCCAGGTTCCCCTGTTCGCCACCGAGTCCGTGCCCCACGCCGATCAGCTGCTCGCCGATGTGCTGAGCGCCTTCACACGGGACCTGGCCAATATCTCCGGGGCGTCCCTCGACGAACTGCGTCAGTTCTTCGGTGAAGGCAATGTCCGCAGCAACATGCCCCTGCTGTACAGCGGAAACCACATGTCCCCGACCCTGTACGCCGAGGACGGCTCCGTCATCGGAATGCTCCGCGTCCACGCGGATCTGCACGAGCGCCCCGGGCCGGACCATGTGGCAGGACCGCCCACCCAGAACGCCCTCCTGGATTCACACATGATGCGCTCGGTACGGCTCTCCAGCAGCGCGTCCGTCGCGAACGCGGCGGGGCTGTCCGCGGCATTCACCGTCGCTATGGCCTCGGGCGCGCCCGATCCCGTCACTCTCACCGCGCAGTTCGGATTCGCGGTGACCGGACAGGGCAGCGTCCAGCACCAGATCACGCACACGCTGAACTCCGGCGGCAGCGCCAGGACATCGCACAACCTGCGCACGGGCAATCCGCTGTTCCTGGAGAACGCCGACGCCGTGTACGACATCGCGCTGGTGCGGCCGAACGGTCCCGAGCGCGGTCCCGAGCCCGACAGCGCTCTTGCCCGGCCGGAGAAGCCCAGGTATCCGCTGATCCTGCGGGTTCCGTCCGAGGCCACAGTCTCGGGAGCGCCGGGGACCAGGCGTTATCTGCCGCCGGAGGTCCTGCACCTGCGGTCGCTCAACGTTTCCACCACCCCGCTGAGTGTGGACGGCACCCAGGACATTTTCACCGAGCTCGAGACCTGGCTGCGGGAGAAGGGCTTCCTGCCGCCCGCCGAGGGCGGGACCTCGTCCTGGTACCGGGGCCCTGTCGAGAACGCCCTGCACCTCCAGCGGCTGAACAACGTGCGCAAGCTGGAACAGATCCGTTCGGCGGCCGGCCTGCGCGGGGAGCTGGACGAGATGATCGAGGGCGGCCATGTCGTCTGGTTCGACCTGCCCACGGTGGCCGGTGGCACCCAGCGGGTTTCGGTACGCATCGCGGCCGAACGCCGCTACGTCGAGGGCGCCGAGGACGGCGGTGTCACCCACGACCATGAGCTCAAGGACGTTCGGACCCTCAACTACACAGGCTTGACGATCCCCGGCGACGAACAGTTCAACCGCAGCCCGAGGGCGTACACCTTGACCGGGCAGGGTTCCTTCACGAACCCGCTCAACGACGTGGGCGATCTGGAACTACAGGGCATCACAGGAGAAGGCAGCCTCACCCGTCAGGGGGGGGAGGTCACCGGGTCCAGCTCCGGAATCGGACACGAGATCTACACTCTCACCCCCACCGGTATCCAGCTTCTCACCGTGCCGGTCACCTACCGGACGGTGATGTCCTGGAGCCATGGCGAGACCCCGGCCCCGCGCGAGAACGACGGCTCGGTGAGCCTGGCACTGCCGACGTACCGCACGCTGACGGAGGCGAGCACCGGGGCGCGGCCGCCGCTCGCCCAGGCGCGGCCGCTCACTGCCGAGGACCAAAACGGCCCGGCGGACGCGGTGGAACTGCCCGAGACCGCGATCTTCGAGCGGGTCGAGGGAAGCACGGCCGTTCGCCAGGCCGTGAACAGCATGCTGGAGACGCTGGCCCGCGCCGTATCGGAGGCGGACGAGCAGAGCCTGCCGACCATGCCCGGCGCATACCCGCAGGAGCCATCCGGTGAGGCGCCGGCGGCGCCCGCGCGGACGGCGGAGGAGCCTGATGACGACGGTGAGCTGCCCGCCTTCCCCGGGACCTTCCGCGAGGATTCGGCCGAAACCCCGGAGCCCGTACGGGAGAACGTGCAGGGGAACGCCGAAACCTCCTCCGAAGCCGATTCCGTACGGGACGGTGACCGGGACACCAAGCGGGGCATCGCACAGGCGGACGCACCGGAGTCCTGGCTCGGCACCAACGCCCAGGTACTGGCGGACGGGCTGCAGAGCGCGGCGTCCGGAGCACTGGAGGTCGGCCTCGGCTCCTTTGGCTGGGCGACCAACCTGGCCGGCGGTGTGTGGCGGTGGAGCAAGCGGCTGGTGGTCGACGGGGACCCTCTGGCCGCCGAAAGCATCGCACAGGAGGCCATCGAAATCGGATTTTCGCCGCACCACTTGGTCAACAACGGGTTGCGGATATTCCGCGACTCTTATGTGGTGGAGGGCGTGAGCACCTCCGGCGTGTTCGAGGGCACGGACATCACGATTGAGGTCGAGGGCTATCTGACGGAGGTGAAGCCGCTGCCGGCCCCCGGGGTCATTGACTACGAGCGGTGGATTCAGTCCGTAGACGCCTCGGCACGCACGGAGAGCTACAGCCGCGGGCACGCCTACGGCTTTGGCCTCGCCAGCAGCTACAGCGACTCGTCACGTCTGGCCGTACCGTCGGGCCGTCTCCTGCACCGGCGTACCGTCACCGAGGGTGACACGGTCAACGACAATTCCGCCGCGTTCCGGGTGACCCACGAGAACGATGTCCAGGCGCACCGCTTCAGCGCCAAGGCGACGTACAAGATCACGGTACGGATGGGGCGGCGCAATGTGATCGCCACGACGCTCGCCCCCGCGCCCCCGCGCAGTGAGGCCAGGATCGTCGAACTCCCCGAGGCCGTGGAGTTCCTGCTGAACGAGAACGACCTCATCAACCACCCCGAGTTCAGGCTCGACGGCGTTCCCGAGCCGTCGGAGCCGGGCCCTCACGACCGCATGCTGCCACCGCAGTTCGTGCAGAGCGGTGGCCTGCTGGGCTTCGGATCCGTGGTCCAGGTCGACGTGGAGACACAGGCCGCGACGGACACTCCGATCGGCGGCGCACTCCTGCAGCGGACCCCGGAAACCAGTGGGGACCCGACGACGGGGATGGCCCCGGATACCGTGGCCATCCACGAAACGCCCGTCACACCGGCCGCGGAGGCCGCACAGGACGGCGACGAGAGCCCAGGGCACGACCAGCGACAGGGAGACGTCACGCCGCCGCTGACCGATGGTCAGCTGCGCAGGTCCGCCTTCCAGAATGTGATCAAGGCGAAGGTGGAGCAGGTCGCTCCGGGCGTGACCAGGCCCGGCAGCTCGGTGTACCTGCCCGGCGTGCTGTCCCGGATCAACGAGCACGGCACGTCCCTCGGCATGCGCACACTCGCCAACGCGGGCCCCGGCGGCCATACCGCCTTCCATTTCGTCTACCGCTCGTGGCTCGGCCCGATGCTGGTGGAGGTTGCGCTGAACGCTCGGCCCGCCGAGGGCCTCGACGCGGTACGCGGCCGTTTCGCGCTGAAGACGGCCGGTCTCGACACTGTGCTCGGCCACTCCAACGGCGACGGCACGACGCTGCCGAAGCCCGGAACCACTCGGCACACCCGCACCACCGTGGTCGGCAGCAGGGCCGATTTCACTCCGATGGGCCAGTTCGCCGGCCACCGGATCAGGCCGACCTTCTCCATGAACAGGGGAACCGACTACACGGAGGCGGCCACCTCCACACGTGAGGCGCGGACCTGGCAGCGCACCGTCGGCGACACGTCCGAGTTCGGTCTCCGCTACGCGTACACCGCGACCGTCAAGTCCGTCTTCCTAGACGAGGCGCTGATCGTCCGGGTGCCCCAACTGATGGCCGAAGGACTGGGCTGGGCCGGCCGTAACACCGGCCTGACGCAGCTCGCATCCGGCGCGTACGGGCTGCTGCCCGACCGGTGGCAGCAGAACCTGGGCCGGCTGTTCGACCAGCTCCCGAACCCCGTGCAGACAGTGAGCGGCGGCGTCCACGCCCGAGCGACGCTCCGTTTCAACGGCTCGGAAACCCCGCGCGAAGGCAGTGCGGCGGTGGCTCCCGCACGACGAGTCGTTCCGGCAGTCTTCACCAGCGACCCGACGCAGGCACTGACTCCTCCGGCCGACGGCATTGTCATCGACATGGAGGTGCCGGGCGACACCCGGGTGCTCCTGGGCGGCGAGTCGTGGATCCCGAAGAGGCCGTTCGCAGTCTATGAGTTCGACGCCATGCCTGAGCTGGCCCAAGCGCTGCGCGAGGTCGATTCCGCGCTCACGAGCGACCCGGAGCTGCACACCTCGACATCGGCGGAAGGCATGTTCCTCCGGCTGACCCAGCTCGCCGCCGCGGGCAGGCTCGACCTGCTGTCGCCCGCCGCCGTGGCACCGTACCTGGGACAACCAGGCAGTGGCAGGACCGAGGTCCAGGTGCGGATCTTCGCGCCGAGGAGCGAGTCGGACAGTCTGGACACCGCGATCGACCGGGTTGAGATCGCCAACGACGGAGCGTTCACCCAGGCCGACCTGACGCTGAACCCGTCCCTGACCTTCGGTGTCAGCTCCGCACTGAACAGCGCTGAGAGTAACCGTCTCGGGGCGACGCGCCCCCTGGCGGGGACCAGGGAGACCCTGGGACAGACGATGACGCAGTCCGCGCCGCGGCGCGAGATGATCCGGTTCGGCACGCCGACGGCGGGCGCCGCCAAGGGAGCGCCCGGCCATCAGGTGTGGGCGGCCGGACTGCTCAAGGTCGTCGGACCGAACGGCACATGCTGGGTGGCCGGCAACATCATCCTGCGTACGATCGAGGCGCCGCCTGGATACGGGGCACCGCTGGACGAGACGCTCCAGCAGGAGCAGCAGGAGCAGCAGGAGCAGCAGGAGCAGCAGGAGCAGCAGGGACAGCAGGGACAGCAGGGACAGCAGACGGGCGCCACACTCGGGCAGACGTCACCGGTGCGGCTGACCCCGGAACAGCAGGAGACGCGGGCGGCCCCGGCGGACAGTGGCTTCGGAACTCACTGGGCGGGCTTCACCGTGCCCCAGGTGGACGTCAACCACGGCATCACGCAGAAGAACGTGTCACGCCTGCGGAGACTGAGCGAAAAGCTCAACCTCGTCATCGAAGTACGTCCGCCCAACCCGTACTCGGCGAAGTGGCTGACAGAGGGTGCGTTTTCCAAGCCCGAGGTCGTGAAGGCGAAGTCGATCAATCCGACCGATGTCCACCTCGGAGCGGATGAGAAGAACCTGGGACTTGTCGGGTACTTCTGGCCGATCCTGCCGCAGCGCGGCGCCATGGACGAGGGCCTGTGGCATGACATCACCGCTCGCTACGACAAGCGGCTGGAGGAGTACAGGCGTCTGGCCCCGGACATGGAGGCCCTTGCCCAGCAGTACCCCGTGGTGGACGGAGTCGTGCACGGATTCGACGCGCAGGGTGCACGGCGTCCGGTCACCAGCGACAACGACATCTTCGACCTTTACACCCCGAACGGTGTCACGCTGACTCCGACCACGTACGAGCACGCCATATCCGCGATGAAGGCGGGTGGGGCGGGTGTGGAACACGGCGCGCACATGTACTGGAAGCCGGACACCGCGGAGGCGAAGAGGACATTCGACGAGATCGCTTTCAATCATCTCTCGGGCAAAGAGCCCGTGGTGGTCTTCCGCCCTGGCGCGGCGCCCGGGCTGGCGCCGATGCCGCGCAGGGGCTCCGCCGACTCGGCACAGGAGGCACACCCGGCACTCGCGCCGGAGCCGGTCGGGGAGATCCTGGCTGTCACCGACGCCCCGGTGGAGGCGCAGGAGGGCATCGATGTGGCCGCTCCTCGTCCGCCCCTCTCGGTCGAGGAACGCGTCATTGCCGAGCTGAAGGGCCTGTCAACTTGACCCGGTCCTGAAGGACCGGGCTTGGAGGTAGAGCCCAACTGGCTGCTGGGTTGTCTCCTCCGTCCAGACCACCTACGGGGTGGCTGGGACGCGTGACTCACGCCCCGCGGTCCACACGGTCTCGCCCTTGCGGTCGATGTTGTGGGACGCGTTGTCGTTAGCGTGCATGGTGACGCCGCAGGCGCGGCACGCGATCGTTGCTTGATCGACTCGGTTCTTCCGGTCGATGTGTCCGCACTCGGAGCATTGTTGGCTGGTGTACGCCGGATCGACGTATACCAGCGGCACCCCGGCCCGGCGTGCCTTGTACTCAAGGAAGGAGCCGAGCTGGTGGAAGCTCCACGAATGTAGTTGTGCCCGCTGGTCCTTGCGGAGCCGTACCCAATATGTTCGCACAGCAGCCCGCAAACTGGTACCGGCCGTCACCCGCCGCGCTGGGCCGGCCGGATTCCACCGACCCCGTGGACGAGGCCGTGCAGCGTGCCGCCACCGGGTACGGGCCGGCCGAAGACGTACCGCAAGCCCTGGCACTGGCGGAGGTGGCCGTCTATGTGCGCCAGGACGGAGGGCTGGTCACCGCCGCATCACTCGAAGGTTCTCCTGTGGTTTCGGTCTTCACCGCGAGTGTGCACCTGGAAAGTGCCGGAAAGCCGGCATTTGAGGTCCTGTCCGTGCGGGAGCTCGTTGACCGGCTTCCGACCGGGCATCAGCTGTATCTCAATCCCGCGGGAGCGGTGGCCGTGAGTGTGGAGATGGAACCGTTGCCTGAGGCGATGGGAGCCGCCCGGACCTCGGGCGGACAAGGAGTCAGTGGTTGAGACCGACAGCGGGGAGCAGGCCGGCCGGCGGGTCGTCCTCGCATCAGGACGCACCGGCCGTCCGACCTGCCGGATCATGTCGACCTGATGCTCCTATTGCTCGTCAAGCGTTCTGAGGCACGAGGCGCAAGGTACTTTCGCTGCATGTCACTGACTCCCGACGACGAAGTCCGCAGCCGCGACGAACTGGTCTCCTTCGTTCGAGAACTGCGTCAGGACTACCTCCGCAGAGGACACGAATGGGAGTGCCAGAGCCTCGACCGCTTCCTTGAGGCTCTTGCGGCATGGATGCATGACTCGCCGGGCTGGTACCAGAACGTCGGGAAGGAACTCCCAGAAGGCGGGGACTGGACCTTCCTGGCCAGAGCGCTTCAGGCCGCCACTGTCTATGAGTGAAGTGTTCGCGTCTAACGGTCAGGCCGCGTGGAGCCAGTCGCGGTAGGCGTGGGTGAGGTTGTCGTCTCGGCGGATTCCGCGTTCGAGGGTGGAGATGGTGGCGGGCCGGACACCGAAGTGACGGGCGACGGCGGTGAGGGTGATGTTCTTGGACTGCCGCAGAGGCCGCAGGTCGGCAATGGCGGGGACGGCGACCGTGGTGGTCAGGCAGCGGAAGATCTCCCGGGCGACGGCCCGTTTCAGCAGCCGGATGATCTCCTTCTTCGTGCGGCCGGCGGCGGTCTGTCGTGCCACGTAGTCGCGTGTGCGGGGGTCGCTGGACATGCGGACGAGGGCGATGCGGTAGAGGGCGGCGTTGGCTGCCCGGTCGCCTCCGCGTGAGAGACGGTGCCGGTTGGTTCTGCCGCTGGAGGCCGGAACGGGTGCGGCTCCACAGAGGGCGGCGAAGGACGCCTCGGTCCGCATGCGTTCGGGATTGCCGCCCGCGGTGACCAGGAGCTGGGCGGCGGTGTCGGGGCCGACTCCGTAGGCGGCTCGCAGGCCGGGGTTGTGGACGCTCACCACGTTGTCCAGGGCCTTGACCAGGGCCTGGTGCTCGGCGGTCAGTTCCTTGATGCGCCGGGCGAGACTCTTCAGTGCGGTGAGGACCGTGGTGTGGACGGCGTCCCCGGCCGGCCGCAGCCGGGCCAGGGCGTCGGTGCGGTCACTCCCTTTGAGCTGCCCGTATCGGGCGCGTTGACCTCAACGACATGCTGCCCGCGCGAGACCGCAGCACGGGTGAAGCCGGCCCCGTAGGACGAGGTGCCTTCCACACCGATCGCCCTCACGCGGCCGTGGGCGTTCAGGAAGGCCAGGGCGGCGGCGTATCCGGCGGTGGTGGTGGCGAACCCGGCGTCCGCGAGGTGGCCGCCGTTGTCGCTGATCACTGCGACGTGAATGGTGTCGGCATGGGAGTCGACCCCGCCGAACACGACCTGGTCCGCGGCGTCCTCCACAACCTCTGATGTCATGCTGATACTGCCTTCCCAGCCGAAGGTGGGCGCCGGCCGGGTGGCGCAGACAGGACATTGAGGGGGCTTCTGACCAAGCTCCTGACTTGTTGAATCGGTCCCAGACGCTCGGTCTGCAGCCGTAGCGTCCAGGGTGTCGGTCGGCATGGGCCCGCAGTGCTCCTTGCCGCCCTCGGGCTGGCTCACTGATAGCGTGCCGCCGCTGGCCGACACCCGCGCGGTGTGGCTCGACAGAGGCATGAAGGTGACGCAGTGACTTCAAGTCAGGGTGCCCACCGCACTCTTGTTGCTGTCTCATCGAGTGCAAGGCTGGCTGCCCGTGATCCTGATCGGTGTCGATCCCCACAAGTCGTCCCACACCGCCGTCGCAGTCGACGCCGCAGGCCACCAGGTGGCCCAGCGCCGGTTCGTGGTCAACGCCGGAACCTTCCGCCAACTGATGCGCTGGTGCGAGCAGTGGCCCGAGCGCAGCTTCGCCGTCGAAGGCGCCGGCGGCCTGGGCCGCTCTCTCGCCCAGCAGCTGGCCGCCGCGGGCGAGAACGTGGTCGACGTGCCCTCCACCCTGTCGGCCCGGGCCCGGCTGCTGGCCACCGGCGGAGACCGCAAGACCGACGCCAAGGACGCCCTCCACGTCGCCCAGGTCGCCCTCTTCCGCCATGACCTGCGGCCCGTGGTGCAGGAAGACCAGACCACGATCCTGCGGCTGCTGACCGAGCGGCGAGACGACCTGGTCCACGAGCGCACCCGCGTCCTCAACCGACTCCACGCCGTCCTGCGCGATCTCCTGCCCGGCGGAGCACCCACCGGACTCTCGGCCGACAAGGCCGCCGCCTTGATGAAGGGCATCCGACCAGTCACAGCCACCGACAACTGCCGCCGGGACATAGCCCGTGATCTGCTGGCCGACCTGCGCCGCCTGGACCGGCAAGTCAAGAACAATGAAGCCGAGATGCGTGAGGCCGTGGCCGCCACCCGCACCACGTTGACCACCTTGCCCGGCTTGGGAACCGTGCTGGCCGCCAAGGTCATCGGCCATATCGGAGACATTGCCCGCTTCCCCACTGAGCACCACTTCGCCAGCTACACCGGCAGCGCGCCCCTGGACGCCTCCAGCGGCAACAACGTCCGCCACCGGCTCAACACCGGCGGCAACCGTGCGCTGAACTCGGTGCTGCACACCATCGCCATCTGCCAGATCCGCGACGGCGGACGCGGGCAGGACTACTACCTGCGCAAAATCACGGAAGGAAAGACGCCCGCGGAGGCTCGCAGGGCTCTCAAACGACGCCTGTCCAACGTGGTCTACCGGATCATGAAACGCGACCAACGGAACCGCCTCGCTCAAGCTGCTTGACGCACAGAGGCGCTATCAGGTCATGTTCCGCCCGGCCGGAGCCATGAGAACAGGTCCCGGCGGCCGGACAGAACAACTTGAGGACAGCCCAGCAGGGCGTCAGTCAGTGCCCGAGCCACGGCCACCGGAACCTGAGTACCAGCATCAATGTCAGTGCCACGCCAAACGGATCCTGCGCGCCAACTATGAGTATCCTCTGAAAGTCTCATCCCGGCCGGCCGTTCCCGCAGCACAGACCGCGTCCGAGACTAGGCCGTCCGCCGCAGGCCAGGGTGGGTAGTGGCCATCCTGCGGGGCACAATGGTCACTGCGTGCCGTACTTGGTGGTTCAGGTCGGGCAGGCAGCACCAGGACTGAGGAGGATCGGGCGTGGCACGCCACATTTTGACCGTCGGTCAGGACGGCACAGGCGAGTACCCGACGATCGGTGAGGCCCTCGCGCGGGCCCGCTCCGGCGCGGTGATCCGCGTCCGTCCCGGTACTTACAGCGAGAGCCTCACCGTGCAGAGCCGGGTCACCATCGTCGCCGATGGTCCGCGCGGTTCCGTGGAGATCGCTCCCCGTTCGGGCAGCGCCATCACCCTTGCGGCTGACGCCGTCATGCTCACCGATCTGCTCCTGCGTGGCGGCGAGGGCGACCTGCCCGTGGTCGACGCCGCTCGTGGGCAGGTCGCTCTGGACGGCTGCGAAATCCTCGGCACCGGCTGGACGGCGCTGCTCAGCCGCAACAGCGGCTCGCTGGCGATGCGCGGCTGCCGGGTCAGCAACCCGATCGGAGCCGGCGTCGTCGAGGCGGGCTCCGCTGGCAGCGTGCTTGAGGACTGCGTCATCGAGCACCTCGGTACCTCCGCCGTCGTCATCAGCGAGAAGGGGCGCGCCACCGTACGCGGCAGCAAGCTGCGCGACGCCCGGGGCAACGGCGTCCTCGCCAACGGGCAGTCCAAGGGCTCCATAGAGGACTGCGAGATATCGTCGACGGACAAACCCGCCGTGGCCCTGGAGGGCGACTCCAGCGTCGGCGTGCTCCGTACCACGGTCCACAGCTCGCTGGTCGGCCTCTATCTCGCCAGTGCGGCCCGCACGGTCCTGGAGGACGTCCATGTCCGTGACACCACCAGCCATGGAATCGTCCTGGCGAACCGCTCCGATCCGCAACTGACCCGCTGCGACACCGAACGTACTCGCGGTAGCGGGCTGTTCGTCACCGGCCGGGCCCGCGGTCACTTCGTCGACTGCACCTTCACGACCGCCGCCCAGACGGCCATCCACGTCAGCGAGTCCAGCAATCCGGTGCTCGCCGGCACCAAGGTCACCGATAGCGAAGGCATCGGCGTCCTGCTGGCCGAGGAGTCCGGAGCGGAATTCGACCGGCTGGACGTCTCCGGCGCGGGTGGCGTCGGGGTCGCCGTGCGCTCCGGAGCCAATCCGATGCTGCGGCGCCTGCGGGTCAGCGGCTCCCGCGGGCCCGGCGTGCTGGTCACGGAGGAAGGTAGGGGCAGGTTCGAGGACTGCGAGATTCAGGACACCGTCGGCGCCGGCCTGCGCACCGAGAGGAACGGCAACCCGCATGTCGGCAATTCCGTCTTTCGCGCGGCGGGTAAGGCCGGTGTCTCCATCGGCAAGGGCGGCCTCGGCTCGCTGCGCGACTGCGAGGTGACCGGCAGCTCACGCTCCGGCGTGGCCGTCGAGGACGGCGGCGACATCTCCCTCGTCCGGGCCCGGGTCACCGGATCGAGCGCCCATGGTGTGCTGGTCTCGGCAGGCGGCAGGGCCACTCTCAGCGGCTGCGAACTGAGTGGCAACATCGGTGACGGCATACGCCTCGACAGCGCCGAGCAGATCTCCGTCACCGCCTGCACCGTGCGCTCCAACCAGGGGGCGGGGCTTCGGCATTCGAAGTCCAGCACGCGGTTCACCGTGGACGGTCTCACCAGCTCGGACAACAAGATCGCCGATTCCTGGCCGGGATCCGAGCCCGCGGAGGGCAGTGCCGGCACGGACCGGTCGGAAGGCGGCGGTTCGGTCAAGGAGAACACCCCGGCGGTAGAGACCACCCCCGCACCCGAAGGCGCGTTCGCGGAACTGGACTCACTGGTCGGCCTGTCGGGCGTCAAGCACCAGGTCAACACCCTTATCAGTCTTGGCCGCCTCACCCAGCGCCGTGCCCAGCTCGGCATCCCCGCACCGCCGATGAGCCGGCACATGGTCTTCGCCGGTCCGCCCGGCACCGGCAAGACGACGGTGGCTCGGCTCTACGGCTCGATCCTCGCCAGCCTGGGCATGCTGCCCTCCGGGCACATCGTCGAGGTGTCCCGGTCCGACCTGGTCGCCCAGGTCATCGGCGGCACGGCCATCAAGACGACGGAAGCATTCGAAAAGGCTCTCGGCGGCGTCTTGTTTATCGACGAGGCCTACACCTTGCTCTCCGACAGCAGGGGGTCCGGCGCCGACTTCGGCCAGGAGGCCATCGACACCCTCGTCAAACTCATCGAGGACCACCGCGACGAGACTGTCGTCATCGTCGCCGGCTACTCCAAGGAGATGCAGGACTTCCTCGCCGCCAACCCAGGCCTGTCTTCCCGCTTCACCCGCACCGTCGAGTTCGACAATTACTCCGTGGATGAACTCATCACCATCACCGAGAACATGTGCACCAGCCACAGCTACGCGCTCGACCCGCTGGCACGCCAGGCGCTCCACGTGCACTTCTCCCGTATGCGTCGCAACGCCACATTCGGCAACGGCCGCGCCGCCCGGCGTGTCTTCGAGGAGATGGTCGACCGGCAGTCCTTCCGGCTGGCCGCGCTCCCCGAGGCGGGCGAGGCCGACCTGATGCTGATCCTCCCCGAGGACGTCGGCGAGGCGGAGGCCGCCCAGGTCCGGTCGGGTGACGACAACGCCGCAGGAGACTCCGACGTACTCGCCAAGCTCCGCGGGATGGTCGGACTGGGAGCTGTCAAACGCGAGGTCGGGGGCATCGTCGACCTGCTCACCACCTACCGGCAGCGCGAGGCGGTCGGCCTGCCCACGCCCCAGATCAGCCATCACCTGGTCTTCTCGGGGCCGCCGGGAACCGGCAAGACCACGGTCGCGCGCCTCTACGCGGACCTGCTGCGCTCCTTCCGTATTCTGCCGCGCGGCCAACTCGTCGAGGTGGCCCGCGCCGACCTGGTGGGCCGCTACATCGGCCACACCGCGCAGCTGACTGTCGAGGCCTTCGAGAAGGCCATCGGTGGTGTGCTGTTCATCGACGAGGCCTACACTCTGACCCCGGAGAACTCCCCCCAGGACTTCGGTCGTGAGGCGGTCGACACCCTGCTGAAGCTGATGGAGGACCACCGGGACGAGGTCGTCGTTATCGCTGCCGGCTACCCGGATGAGATGGGCCGCTTCCTCGAATCCAACCCAGGTCTGGCCTCACGCTTCTCCCGGCAGGTGGAGTTTGAGAACTACTCGACGGATGAACTGCTCGCCATCATCGGGGAGCAGACCACGACCGCCGGCTACGAATGCGCGCCGGAGACCCTGGATGCCCTGCGAGGCCATCTGGACGGCCTGCCGCGCGGCCGGTCGTTCGGCAACGCCCGACTGGCCCGTCAGCTTGTCGAGACCATGATGACCCGTCAAGCCGGCCGCCTCGGCAGCGTCGGCGCCCCGGATCTGGAGGCACTGACGATGCTGCTTCCGCAGGACCTGCCCCTGGCCCCGGCGCCCGCCTTCCCACACTGAACCGTGTGGTCAGTAGTGCGGGTGGTCCGGCGGCCTACGGGGCGGAGGAGTGGGCCGCCGACGCGGGCTCCGGTCTTCCCTGGCCGGCAGCGTGAGTTCGGGCATCTCGATGTACAGGGGGCTGCGGCCCCTTGCATCGCTCGCCGGGACGGCAGCGAGATCGGAACAGTCGCGGGTCGGGCACCGTCGCCGCTCGCCTGAGCCTGGATCCACCGGCTTGATTCCCGAGTGATCGTTTCGCTCCTTCGTGGTGCGATTCGGGCCGGCGATGGGCTTCGGGGCATGGGGTAGCTGCTGGTTTGCCCAGCTTTTCCACGTGTGTACTGGTCTTGGGCCCTCGCGGGCGGGTCGGATGGGGCGTCAGACACGTGGCGGGGGATGCAGGACTGCGAACATCTGTTGCCAGGCGTCCTGCCAGGGCCAGTTCCGGGGCAGATGGAGTGTCAGGCGGCGGGCCCCGCGCGCGATCCGGGCCGGGACGTCGATGAGCTGGCCTCGGATGGTCGCGGTGGTCGCTCTGGCGTGGAACGTGGAGGCCAGGGCCCCCAGGGCGCGCATCAGGTTGTGGGTGATCGCTGCGAGGGCGAGCCATGCGGCGTTGGCCTGGAAGTCGCCGGAGGGCAGGTGGGCCGGCGGACCGCCCTTCATGTCCGCGATCACCTGCTCCACGATGGTGTGCCGACGGTG
>NZ_JBICXE010000055.1:0-37557 GCF_043200155.1 Streptomyces sp. NPDC048473 | reverse complement strand
AGGCAAAGCGTTCCGATCGACGTCTCGACACCGCCGAGGTCACCCCCACCGTCACCCGTGAAGTCGACGACGAAGGTGTTGCTGATGCTGTTTCACCCGCGGAACCGATCTCCGTAACCGACAGCCAGGTTCACTGCTGTCCGCGCATCCCTCGATCGGCCGGCCGATCTCACCCTGCCCGCAATTACAGCTCGATCGAGCGGGCTGCCACGGACGACCGGGCGGCGGTCGCCGTGGGCCTGACGTTCTCCGCCGCCGCGCTGAAACTCGAGGGCGTCCTCGGCGCGCTCACGCACCTGACGGGTCTGCAGCTGCTCGATCTGGACGGCGCGATCACCGGTCCGGCAACCGCGCCGCTCATGCAGCTCCAGGCTGCTCCGGTCACGCCCATCCCGATCCAGGGCCTCGACCTGCCGCTCGTGTTCACGGCCGTGTCGGCGCCGCCGTCCGGGAACGGCAAGATCCAGATCCCACCCCCGCCGGTCGAGAGCTACCTGCAGTTCCTCTCCGAGGTGCAGATCGGCAGCGCCCCGTCGATCCCCGTGTCGCTGCGCTTCGTGGGCGTCGGCCCCATGCTGACGTTCAGCGCCGACCTGCGGCAGATCAGCCAGTACGCGATGAGCGCCCTGCAGCAGTTCGTCCCGGGGCGCGCCGATCAGCACGATGCTCGACGACGTCTTCGAGATCGGCGGCTACGTCGGTCTGCGCGACCTCAGCGTCCATATCGGCACCGACCCGCCGTCACTCGCGGCGATCGGACTCGGTGTCGGCACCACCAAGCCGCTGAGCATCGTGCCGCACTGGGTCGACATCCCGGATGTCCACGTCGACTTCATGGTCGACAGCCCGGCCGACTCTCCGACGGTCACTGCTCTGCTGAGCGGCACGTTCGACTTCCTCGACGACATCCCGGTGACGATCACCGCCGCGTACCCGGAGATGGTCTTCACCGGGAGCCTCCAGCCGGATCAGCCGATTCCACTCGCCCACATCGTCGAAGCGTTCGTCCCGAGCGTCACGTCGTTTCCCGCGCTCGGTCTGGACCAGCTCTATGTGGCCGCCGACTTCGGTCAGCAGCGGTACGCGTTCCAGCTCGCGATCCTGAGCGGCTGGAAGATCCCCATCGGGATCGCGCAGTTCGAGCTTGAGCAGGCCTCGCTCGCCCTGGGGTACGACGGCGCCGCGGCAGCGAGCGGCTTCAGCGGTGAGATCGCGGCGAACGCCGTGCTCTTCGGACAGGACGACACGGAGATCGCGCGGTTCTTCGCCGACTGGAAACTGCCCGGCGCCGACTTCGTGCTGCAGGGCACCTTCCCCGAGATCGGCCTCACGCGGCTGGCGACGGTGCTCACCGGAGGCGGGGTCCCGAACGCCGAGGGGGTTCCGGAGATCGTCCTGCGCGACTCGCTCGTGCGGCTTCGGATGGAGGAGGCGGCCGGCCGGCGGCAGCGGCTGACCGGCACGACGAGCTATCGCTTCGACCTCGCCACGACGGTCGACGTCGCGAACATCGGTCAGGCCGCGCTGGCGTTCGAAGTCCGCCGTGGCACGGACGGGCAGACCGGCTTCGCCGCAGGCCTGGTGCTCCAGCCCGGGTGGAAGCCCGACCAGCTCTGGAGCGGGCTGCGCAGCGTCATGGAGGTACTCGAGGTCCAGGACGCGGGCCTGGTCCTCTCCTCGATCACCGACCAGCAGTTCACCCTGCCGGGCTTCGACCACCTGCCCTACGTGCCCTCGGTGATCCAGCCCGGTGTGACGTTCTTCAGCGCCGTCGAGCTCAAGGGCGACGTCTTCTCCATGCTGCGCCGCCTCTTCGACCATGACCTCGAACTGGACCTGTACGCGCGCATCGACCCCTCGCAGATCGTCGACTCGGAGATCAAGGCGTCCCTCCCGGGCGACGCGGGCAGGAACGCGGTCAGCTTCACCGGCCTCGAGGTCGACATGAAGCCCGGGGCAGGCCACTTCTCGATCACCGCCGGCGCTCGGTTCGTGATGTTCGGGGAGTCGCTGACGCTGCGCGGCATCGGCGTCATCGATCTCGGGCCCCCACCGAGCGGGACGTTCGCCGTCAACGCCACCGACTGGGAGCACCCGTTCGGCATCACCGGCCTGACGATCCGCGCGTTCGGGCTCAGCGTCACGCTCGACGCGGAGGGCCTGGGCGTCGGCGTACTCGGGGACTTCATCATCGGCGACGACCCCGCGACGCAATTCGAGTTCTCGGTCGGCGGCGACGTGAAGGACTTCGAGGTGCCGGACGCGTTCGTGTGCGCACTGGAGTCGGTGTCGCACCGGGCGCTCAAGGTGACCGACCTCATCAAGCAGTACACCTCGATCAACCTGTCGGAGGTACCGCTCCTCGACGGCCTGGCGTTCACCAAGCTCGACTTCTACATCGTCGCCAACCCGACCGGGTGGACCGGACCGGGCGGCTACTATCCGGCCGGGATCGGCATCTACGCGGACCTGACGCTCTACGACTGGCAGCTCACACTCAGCCTTGAGGTGGACGAGAAGCACGGAATCCTCGCCGACGGCGCTCTGAGCAAGCCGATCGAAATCGCCGACCTCCTGAACTGAGCGGCACCCGGGTGAGCGCGAGAACCCAGCACGTCAACACGTTCCTGCTGGTCCTCAGCCCCAGTGGCAATCCGTTCGAGTGGTTGCTCTCGGCGCTGACCGCGCCGCTGTTGCAGGCAGTCACGGCGGTGTTCTCGCCGCTCATCACCAAGGCGTTCGAGGGGCTTTCCTTACCGGTGACGACCCTGCCGAGCGTATCCATCGACACCAGCGGCGTGCGCCTCGTCGTCACGCCGACCGACGCGCACTTCGCGACGTTCGCCGGCCTGACGTCGATCGAGGGCACGGCCCGGATCACCGGAGGCTGACCCCATGCCACCCAGCAAGGTCATTCGCACCAGCGGGACAAAACTCGGCCCTGGCGCCAAGCTCACCGTCGGCTTCATCAACACCGGCCAGGGCAACGCCGTCCTCGTCACCTACCCGAACGGCAACTTCATGCTCGTCGACTGTGGCTCACAGACGACAAGTACCAAAGGCTGGCCGTTCACGCACGTGCAGAGCTACATCACGAGCGTCACAGATGGCAACGCCATCTCCTGCGTAGTCCTCAGCCACGGCGACGACGACCACACCGCCTTCGTCCCGTACATCTCAGAGGCGGCCAGGCCTACTTACGTGCACTACGGCGGCGCGATCAGTGACTACAGCGAGGACGTGCAGGTCTGGATCAAAAAAACAGGAGAAAGACCAGTTCGTCTACAAGTACAAGCCGGACACCTGCATCCCCCAGCCGGACGCCGACTTCGCGTCCGAGACGACGCCGGGTGAGGCCTGGACGATGGTGTTGTCCGCCAGCTATGGCAAGGCGCCGAACAGCAAGAGCGTCGTGCTGATGATCCGCTTCGGCCAGCACGTGGTGGTCCTCCCGGGCGACGCGGACACCACCACCGAGGCATTCATCCTGAGCAAGGTCCCAAAGAAGCTCCTCGCCGGCTGCACCGTCCTCATGCCCGGCCACCACGGCGCCGCCGAGTCGACGGGAAAGCCGTGGCTCGATGCGTTGGACCCCGACGTCGACGTGATCTCGGCGAGCGGCGCGAACATGGGCTACGCCCACCCCAACTGCGCAACGATCACCTTGCTGGAGAAGTACTGCCTCGCCGGAGCCACCAGCCACGACGTGACCTGTTCGACTGGCAAGGGCTCCCCCTACAAAGTCTGGGCCACCGTCGAGTCGGTGCTGACCACCGCCACCAACGGCGACGTGCGCTTCATCTCCGACGGCACGAACTGGCGGCTCCTGGCCAGTTCGACGTCGGTACACGAACTCGCGCAAGAGCAGCCCCACCCCCTGCTGCGCTCGATGGTCGCCAACGCTCCCTGGAACCGGCGCCCGGCCGTCCAGTATCCGGCGGTGCGGCTTGGCCAGGATCCGGGCCTTGGACCACTCGCCGAACCGACGGTGAGCCGTCGTGCCCGGGAATCCGAACGACGAAGGCAGCTGCTGACGGGTGCACCGGGTGGGTGGCCACGAGGATGATCGCGTGACGGGCAGGGCGGCTTCATCGAGCGTCCCTTCGCCTCCGGGCCCGCCGGCGCGACCATCAGCAACGTCCGCTTCGCCGACGCCGACGGGGATGGCAAGGCCGACTACCTCCTTGTGGGCGCGAACAGCCAGGCCACCGTCTGGATCAACAAGGGCGGCGACGGCGCGGGCGGCTTCGAGGCGCCGCGCCCCTTCGCCGCAGGGCCCGAAGGAGCCACCGCGGACAACGTCCGCTTCGCGGACGTCAGCGGCGACGGAAGGGCCGACTACCTCGCGGTGGCTGACAACGGCTCCGTCCGCGCCCGACTCAACCACGGCGGCGAGCTGGTCCTCGTCGTAGTGCTTGGCGGCGTTCGCCCATGCCTCGTCGGTCACGCCGCCCGCGCCGTCGGCGATGCGGGTGCCCTGTTCGGCCAGTTCCAGGGCGGCGCGCTCGGCGTCGGTGAAGACCGTCGCCTCCCGCCAGGCCGCGCCCAGGTTGAGGCGTACCGAGGTCTCTCCGGCGTGCTGCGCATCGGCCGCACGACACGTGTCGTCACCGCATCATTGCTCCGCGTGCTCGAAAGCGGAGAGCCTGAGTACCACGGTGCCCGCGCCGGACGCTGCACGCCGTCGTAGCCCGCCGCGCCACGAAGCCCCGCCGGATATCCGTCGGGGCTTCGTCGTCTCACGCGCCCTGCCAGAATCCGGCACCGGCCAGGACGACGCTCACAGCCGCGGCCCTGAGAGCGGCGACCGCGTCGATCCGCTTCCCTGGTTCCCTCGGCAGCGCGAAGGGTGCTGAGATGGCGAGCGAGGGCCCGCAGCTGCGCGGCGTGGTCGACGAGCGCCACGGCCGGCGCGTACAGCTCGGCCGACGCCAGTGTCCGGGCGAACCCGAACATTTCGACGTAGACACCCACGTGCCGGCGGGCGCACCGACCGTAACGGGGACTGCCCCAGCTCCACAAAGTGGAGCGGTTCGCCGTCGTGGGTCATGACGCCCTCGGCGCCGGCATGGGCGAGGACGACCCGGCACTCGACCGGGTGCTCGGTGTGGCCGGTGCACCAGTCCGGGCGGGTGAGGTGACCGGGCCATGGTCAAGGGTCGGCACCGTGGCGGTGCGCGGCGCGCGCATCGGCCTGCCTGCCTCCTTCCCCGCAGCACTCCAGTGGCAGTACCCAGAGGAGGGGTGCTCGGCAAGACGGGCCGCAGGTAGTCCGCAGACCAACCAAAGTCGTCGCCCTGCTGGGCCCCCTCCAGGGCGACCCGGGCGTGCACGACGCGGTCGGGATACGGACGGACGCCTTCTTGTTCTTGTGGCCGGCGCGGGCACGGCGAGTGCTTCGAGGACAGCAGTAAGGAGGCCGCCCAGCTCGGCGCTCAAGCTACGGTCTTGCATGGCTTCAGCTCCCTTGATCAGAAGGGTTTCGCCTCAAGGCCCCGGCGGTCCTTGAATCACCGGCCCGGGGCCGTTTCGTCTCACGCGTGTCTCACACGCTGTATGTGAGACGGTGGTCCAGGAGCCTCTGACCTGGACCTTATGGACTTTGTGGACGCTCACGAACCGCTTAAGACAACAGGTAAACTCTGGACACGTGACTGCTGTGTCTGCGAAGCCTCGCATCCCCAATGTCCTGGCCGGCCGCTACGCCTCCACGGAGCTGGCCGTCCTCTGGTCCCCCGAGCAGAAGGTGAAGCTGGAACGCCAGCTGTGGCTGGCGGTGCTGCGCGCTCAGAAGGACCTCGGGATCGAGGTGCCGGACGCCGCCCTCACCGATTACGAACGTGTCGTCGACCAGGTCGACCTGGCCTCGATCGCCGAGCGCGAGAAGGTCACCCGTCACGACGTCAAGGCCCGGATCGAGGAGTTCAACGCCCTCGCCGGCCATGAGCAGGTCCACAAGGGCATGACTTCCCGGGACCTCACCGAGAACGTCGAGCAGCTTCAGATCCGGCTCTCCCTGGAGCTGATGCGCGACCGCACGGTGGCGGTCCTGGCTCGGCTGGGCAAGCTGGCGGGTGAGTACCGCGAGCTGGTCATGGCCGGCCGCTCCCACAATGTCGCCGCGCAGGCAACCACGCTCGGCAAGCGCTTCGCGACCGCGGCGGACGAGCTGCTGGTGGCCTATGGGCGGCTTGAGGACCTGCTGGGCCGCTACCCGCTGCGGGGCATCAAGGGCCCCGTGGGCACGGCCCAGGACATGCTCGACCTGCTGGGCGGCGACGCCGGAAAGCTCGCCGAGCTCGAGCAGCGCATCGCCGGGCACCTCGGTTTCGCGCAGGCCTTCACCTCGGTCGGCCAGGTCTACCCGCGCTCGCTCGACTACGACGTGGTGACCGCACTGGTGCAGCTGGCCGCGGCACCCTCGTCGGTCGCGAAGACGATCCGTCTGATGGCCGGGCACGAGCTGGTGACCGAGGGGTTCAAGCCGGGTCAGGTCGGCTCGTCCGCGATGCCGCACAAGATGAACACCCGCTCCTGCGAGCGCGTCAACGGCCTGATGGTCATCCTGCGCGGCTACGCGTCGATGACCGGCGAGCTGGCGGGCGACCAGTGGAACGAGGGCGACGTGTCCTGCTCCGTGGTCCGCCGCGTGGCACTCCCCGACGCGTTCTTCGCCTTCGACGGTCTGCTGGAGACCTTCCTGACGGTGCTCGACGAGTTCGGGGCGTTCCCGGCCGTCGTCGCCCGTGAGCTGGACCGCTACCTGCCGTTCCTCGCCACGACCAAGGTCCTGATGGGTGCGGTGCGCGCCGGTGTCGGCCGTGAGGTCGCCCACGAGGCGATCAAGGAGAACGCGGTCGCCTCGGCCCTGGCCATGCGTGAGCAGGGCGCCGAGCGCAACGAGCTGCTCGACAAGCTGGCCGCCGACGAGCGCATCCCGCTGGACCGCGCACAGCTGGACGCGCTGATGGCCGACAAGCTCTCCTTCACGGGAGCGGCGGGCGACCAGGTCACCGCGCTGATCTCCCGCATCGAGGAGATCACCAAGCAGCACCCCGAGGCCGCCGGATACACGCCGGGCTCCATCCTCTGACGGCCACCGCCACAGCCGGATGACACCCGAAGAGCTCCAGGCCGCCCGCGACCGCACCGTTCCCGATGTGGTCGCGGGCGGCCTGCGTGTGCTGTTCTGCGGGATCAACCCGAGCCTGATGACAGGGGCAACGGGCCACCACTTCGCCCACCCCGGCAACCGCTTCTGGCCGGTACTCCATCGGTCCGGCTTCACCCCTCGGCAACTGAAGCCGGCAGAGCAGACCGAACTGCTGCGATACGGCCTGGGCATCACCAATGTGGTCGCCCGGGCGACCGCACGGGCGGACGAGCTGTCCGCCGAGGAGTACCGCGAGGGCGGACAGATCCTGGCAGCCAAGGTCGAGCAGCTGCGGCCGCAGTGGCTGGCAGTCGTGGGGGTCACTGCGTACCGCACCGCCTTCGGCAGACGAACCGCCCGGATCGGCCCGCAGGACCATACAATCGGCGGCGCCCGCGTCTGGGCCCTGCCCAACCCCAGCGGCTTGAACGCCCACTGGACCGCTCAGACGATGGCGGAGGAGTACGGACGCCTCCGCGCCTCCGTCGAATGCGACGGCGTCATCACCGCCGAAAGAGCCTGAGACTTCGGTGCCTGCATGGCGGCTTGACGCCGTGCAGGCACCGGGGACGCACGGCGGCTTGACGCCGACGGCCGCCTGGTTGTGGTTGCGGCTGTTGCTGTCGTCGTGCCGTGACCATAGCCGACCGCAGCAAGAAGGCCGGGAGGGCGGCCGGTCCGTCCGTCGGTCGGTCGGTCGGGCCTTCAGTCGGTCGGGCCGGCGATCGTGACCCGTCGCGGAGTACGGGAACCCAGGCCCCCATCACAGCCGGCGGCTGCCTGGTCCGTCGCAGAGGGCTGGTTCCGGGCCCATCACGGCGAGCGCCGGCGGGGCGGTCGCGGAAGGGTGGTGACAGGACCTGTCCACAGGGGGCGGATACCCGGGCCGGACACAGCGGGCGGCTGCCGCGTCCCGTCTCAGCGGGAAGCAGCCTGCTCGTGTCATGGCGGATCAATCTCCGTCACTACAACGCCCAGCTCGCAACCAGGGCCTTCCTCCTCCAGGTAGAGCCCCATGGCAACCCATCGGTCCCCGATCCGCCAGAGCTGGAGGTACTCGCAGCCCGCAACCGTCTCGGCCCACGCCTCCGGAACCTCCTCACCGGCCATCATCCGCTCCTGCGCACTCCACAGACTGATCGCCTGCGGCTCGCCCCAGCGGCCGGTGAGCAGCGTCAGCAACGCGTCATGCTCTGCGAGGCACTGGGCCCGGTGCTCCAGTCGCCCTGCCTCGTCGTCGTCCCAGTGATCGATGTCCGCGTGCAAGGACGCTGTGTGATAGCCGGGCCCGCTGACTCCCGAGCCTGACCGGATGCGCTCCGCGGGGAAGTCCCGGGTGCGCATCCCGTCGATGAGGCGGAGGTGATGTGCGGTGGTCATGCCGCTAGTAAACCGCCCAGCACTGACAAGCAGCCCCGCCTCATGAGCTTTGAGGGGCTTTCAGCCGTCTTGCTCCGTCTTTGAAGACGTGGCAGCCGACTATGCGTCCCTGCGCCGGATCGCCCACCAGCCTGCCAGCAGTGCGGCCGCTGCCCACGCCGCTGCCACTGCGAGTCCGCTCCATGGTCCGAGACTGCCTTCGGGGTTCTGGTGGAGCACCAACTGTCCGGCCCGGTCGGGCAGATATTGTGCCGCACCGCCTGCGACATCTCCGATCACGAAGGAGACGATGAGGATGAACGGAATGAGCAGGCTGAGCACGGCCACGGCGCTGCGGAGCAGTACCGCCAATCCGGCTGCGAACAGGGCCATCAGGGCCAGATATATGCCCCCGCCGAAGGCTGCCCGCAGGGCACCCGGCTCCCCCAGGCCGATCGCGTACTCCCCCATGAAGGTCTGTCCCACCAGGAAGGCGCTGAAGCTGGCGACAAGGCCGACGACGAGAGCCGGCGCACCGACGAGTGCCATCTTGGCCGCGTAGAAGAGATTGCGGCGCGGCACGGCGGCGAGCGATATCCGCAGGGCGCCGTTGAGGTACTCGGAGGAGATCGCGGTTGCCCCGAAGCTGATGGCCGCGATCTGGCCGAAGTTCAATGCGTAGAAGGCATCGAAGAGCGGCTCGGCGTCTGGGTTGTCCGCCTCGGCCTGGCCGACGGTGGCGAATGCGAGCACCGTGATGGCAAGCGTCACGAGGAGGACCGCTATCAAGGATGCGGCGACGGACCGCACCGATCTGATCTTGATCCACTCGGAGCGCAACACTGCGGTGGTCGACATGGTCAGGCCTCCTGACGGTTGGTGGATGAGGTCGCCGCAGACGCGAATTCCATGGCGCCGGCAGTGAGGTCGAGGTAGGCCTGTTCCAACGTGGTCTGCTCGTCGATGAGTTCAAGGACGGGAATGCCTTCGACGGCGGCTATCGCACCGATCTCCCCGGCTTTCGCACCCTCAACGATCCAACGACCGTCGTCACCCTGCGCAGGTTCATATCCCTTACGGATCAGGACATCACGCAGCCGAGTGGATTCGGTCGTGCGCACCCGCACCCGGGGTCGGCTGCGGGAGTCCAGGAAGTCCTGCATCGGCAGGTCGGCGAGGAGCCGGCCCCGGCCGAGGACCACCAGGTGGTCGGCGAAGGACGATGTCTCGTTCATCAGATGGCTGGAGACCAGGACCGTGCGACCTTCTCGGGCGAGCCGCTTCATCAGCTCGCGGATCCAGATGATGCCTTCCGGGTCCAGCCCGTTGGACGGTTCGTCCAGCATCACGACCTCCGGGTCACCGAGCAGGGCGGCCGCTATGCCCAGCCGCTGCCGCATGCCGAGCGAGAACGTCTTGATGCGCGTTCCGCCGACCGCGCCGAGGCCTGCCTCCTCCAGGACTTCCTCCACTCTGCGCGCACCCATGCCGTTACTGGCTGCGAGGGCCAGCAAGTGGTTCCGCGCGGTACGCGAGCCATGGGCGGCCTGGGCATCGAGCAGGGCGCCCACCCGGCGCAGCGGATCGTCGAGCGTGGCGTAGGGCTGCCCGCCGATCGTGGCCGTGCCGCCGGTGGGCCGGTCCAGGCCGAGAATGAGTCGCATGGTGGTGGACTTCCCGGCGCCGTTGGGGCCGAGAAAGCCGGTGACGCGGCCGGGTCGCACACTGAACGTGAGGCTGTCCACGGCGCGGGTCGTGCCGTATTCCTTTGTGAGCTCATGGACGTCGATGCTGGTCATGTCCTCAGCCTCGCGGTCGCGTCCGGTGCCTGGCCTCCCCCGGGGGTGGGGATCATCTCCCTCGCTCGGGGGAGCCGCCGCGCCCGTGCGGGCTGGCACGATGACAGCATGTTCCGCTTTCTCCGCCCGCTGGCCGCACCTGTCACCTACACCCGGTGGCTGCATCTCCTCATCCCGGGTGCGGCCTACAGCGTGTGGATGTTCATCTCCCCGGACACTCCGTGGGCGCCCATGGTCTTCGCTGTGCCGGTCGGGTTGTTGCCCGGTATGAGGCTGGCCGAGGCTGTTCAGGCACAGCTGCTGCTCATGCCTGAGGAGCGGGGCAGACCCGACGCCGCGATCTCCGCGGCCGCTGCGGGCACATGGGCGGATCGCTGGAGAACCGTACTGTGGCTGGAGATGCGACTACTGTTCGCCGTCCCCGTGGGGTTCGCAACGGTGTGGCTGTTGGCGACCGCGGTTGACCTCGTCCTCACCGCATCGGGCGTCGGCCCGAGCGACCAGTGGCTGGTCCGCGGAGTGGAGCCGCACTGGTGGTACGCCCTGCTCGCCCCCCTGCCCATCCTGGTGCTGCTGGCCGTGGTCGTGGCGGGCGGGGAGCTGATCACTGCGACCGCCCGCCGGCTTCTCGGTCCCTCGCCGGTGCAGCGGTTGACCGCTCTGGAGGAGCGCACCGAGCAGTTGCTGGAGCGCAATCGCATCGCACGGGAGCTGCATGACTCGATCGGGCACGCGCTGACGGTCGCGGTCGTGCAGGCGGGTGCGGCCCGGGCGGCTCACAACCCGGAGTTCACCGAGCGGGCACTGGCCGCGATCGAGGAGACCGGCAGGGACGCGCTCGACGATCTGGAGCGGGTTCTGCGGGTACTGCGCGAATCGGGAACACCGGTGGGGCAGCGGCCCACGCTCGCGGAAGCGGACCGGCTCCTTGACTCCGCGCGTGGTTCGGGGGCGAAGATCGATGCGGAAGTGTCCGGTCCGCTGGAGCAGGTTCCCGGGGCGGTCTCGCGTGAGGGTTACCGCATCCTTCAGGAATCCCTCACCAATGTGCTGCGTCACTCCGGGGCGGTTCCCGTCCGGGTGCGGATCAGCGTCGCGAACGGTCGGCTGGAGTTGGAGGTGGCCAATCCGCTCACTGATTCGATGGGTACGACGGGCGGCGGGAGCGGGCTGCGGGGCATCCGTGAGCGGGCCGCACTGCTGGGCGGAAGGGCCAAGACAGGCCCGTACGACGGCGAATGGAGGGTGCAAGCGAGTCTTCCGCTGAACGGCCTAGGCTGGTCTGATGCCGGTTACCGTTCTTCTGGTCGATGACGAACCCCTCGTCCGCGCGGGGTTGCGCGCGGTTCTTGAGGCGCAGCCCGATATCGAAGTGGTGGGCGAGGCGGGTGACGGCGCCGCAGTGATCCCGTTACTGCATCAGCTGCGCCCCGATGTGGTGGCCATGGATGTCAGGATGCCGCTGATGGATGGCATCGAGGCGACGCGGGTGGTGCTGCGCACCGTGCCGGATCCGCCGAAGATCCTGGTGATCACCACATTCGAGAACGACGAGTACGTGTACGAGGCGCTGCGCGCCGGAGCGGACGGTTTCCTCCTCAAGCGTGCCCGGCCCGCCGAGATCGTGCATGCGGTGCGCCTGGTTGCAGAGGGCGAGTCGTTGCTGTTCCCGGCGGCGGTACGGCAGCTCGCCGCCGAGTACGGCACAAGCAAGGCGCGGGCGGCCATGGACCGGGCGTCGCTCACCGAGCGTGAGGCTGCGGTCCTCCGGCTGATGGCCCGTGGCCTGTCGAACGCGGAGATCGCCGCCAAGCTCGTGGTCGGTGTCGAGACGGTGAAGACCCATGTCAGCGCCGTACTGGCCAAGTTGGGTGCGAGGGACCGCACCCAAGCGGTGATCGCAGCGTACGAGTCGGGGTTCGTCACTCCGAGCTGAGGGCCACCGGCCCCGGATACCCGTTCCGGCCCGCAGTCGCCCTGCACCCGGGCAGCGAGTACCATCCGCCTGACATGCGCACGAGCTGGGAGGACACACCGTGGGCCGGCTGACCGGTGGGGATCCGTCGCTGCTGCGACGAATCAATTCCGCGGTGGTACTGCACGCCCTCCGGGGCGCCGGCTCCCCCACCCTCACGGACCTGACCCGGATCACAGGTCTGTCCCGGCCGACGGTCGAGGGCGTCATGGAGGGGCTCTTCGAGGCCGGACTGGTCGTCGAGTCGGTGCCCGACGGTGGTGAGACCCGACGTCAGGGGCGGCCGGCCCGCCGGTTCCGGTTCCGTGCCGAGGCAGGGCATCTGCTCGGCGTCGAGATCGGCCCGCATCGGATCTCCGCACTGCTGTCGGGGCTGGACGGCCGGATCATCGGGGCGGGCTCACGCGAGGTGTCGGAGACGGCCTGCGCCGACGACCGGCTCGACAAGGTCAGGACCGTGGTCGCCGATGTCCTGCGGCGGACGGGCGTGGCCCGGAGCAGTCTGCGTGCGGTCGGGGTGGGCAGCCCGGGCATCGTGGAGGCCGACGGGACCGTACGGCTGGCCACCGCACTGCCTGACTGGACGGGTCTGGCGCTGGGTGAGCGGCTGAGGCGCTCCTTCCGCTGCCCCGTCCTCGTGGAGAACGATGCCAATGCCGCGGCGGTCGCGGAGCACTGGAAAGGTGCGGCCACCGAGTCCGACGACATTGTGTTCGTCCTGGCAGGGCTGAGCCCGGGCGCCGGTTCGCTGATCGGGGGGCGGCTGCACCGCGGTTTCGGCGGTGCGGCGGGGGAGATCGGCGCGCTGCATCTCCTCGGCCGCGAGGCGACGCCGGAGAAACTTCTGTCGATGACGGACACGCCGTTGGACCCGTTGGACGAGCCCGCGGTCGCGGCCGTGTTCGCGGAGGCACGGCTCGGCGATGTCCGGGCGCAGGCGGCGGTCGAGCGGTTCGTTCAGCGCCTGGTGCACGATGTCGCGGCGCTGGTGCTGGCGCTGGATCCCGAGCTGGTGGTGATCGGCGGCTGGGCCGCGGGGCTGGACGGTGTGCTGGATCCGCTCCGACGTGAGCTGGCCCGCTACTGTCTTCGGCCGCCGCGGGTCACGCTGTCGCTGCTCGGTGAGGCGGCGGTGGCCACGGGGGCCCTGCGGCTGGCTCTCGACCATGTCGAGGAGCAGCTCTTCGCGGTGGAGGGAACGGTGACGGCCCGCCGCTGAGTGCGACGGGCCGTACGTAAACATCACAGGCCGGCGAAGCCGGCCCTGCTCAGGAGGCCTGGCGCTCCTGGCCGTGAGGGCTGATCTCCAGGTCGCCCGAGTCACCGAAGGTGAGTCGGCAGGTGTCGGCCCGGTAGGTGGCGACGGAGAGCGCCGCGGTACCGCCCGCCACGAGGTAGCGGGTGGTGACGACGAGAACGGGGGCGCCGGGGAGCCGGTCGAGCTCCTTGGCGTCGTCCACACGCGCCGAGCCGAGCTCGACCGAACGGTCCTGGCCGTCGAGGCCGAGGCGGTGCAGTTCGCGCAGGACACTGCGGGCCCGGGCGGGGCCGGACGGGGCGTCGATGGCGGAGAGTTCGGGCACGGACGACGACGGGATGTACAGCAGTTCCGCCGCGACCGACTGTCCGTGGGTGGCCCGGATCCGGCGGACGATGTGCACCGGCTCGTCGCCATCCACGCCGAGCGTGGCCACCACGGATGCCGGTGCGACCGCCGTCGTGCAGTCCACGGGCTGCCATGCCTCGCCGGCACCGCCGTCGGACCAGTCCCGCTGTGCCGTGGAGACGGCCACCCCGACGCGCGGCGGGGCGACGGTGGTCCCGACGCCGCGGCGGCGCTGCAGCCTGCCTTCGAGTTCGAGCTGTTCCAGAGCCTGCCGGAGCGTGGCTCGGGCGACTCCGAACCGGGCGGCGAGCTCACGCTCGTTGGGCAGGATCTCGCCCACCGCAAAGTCCGAGTCGAGTGCCTCACTGAGCACGGTCTTGAGGTGCCAGTACTTCGGCTCCTGCACCGTTTCCAGCTGCGTGGTCCCCACCCTGTCCTCCGCAATCGCCCAGCGGCTTTTCCGCGACGTTATTTATTAAAGGTTCCTGTCTTAACGTTGAGACCATAGGACGGGACACACCCTTGGTCAAGACCAATCCTCCTTCGGTCACGCTGCGAAGCGGGCCACTGCCGCAGAGCGTTCACAGGACGTTCGTGGTGCCGTGAGCCGCCCGCAGCACAAGGCCCCACGGCCGGGCAGACCGAGGGGCTTCGGGCAGGGACAGCAGAGTGATTCCTGGGCAAACCGGAAACGCCGGCGATGGCTGGGAGCGCACCCGGCGGCCGAGAGGTCCGGCTACTCTCCGGCCAGGCCGACGAGCTTGTCGGGATTGCGCACGATATATACGCACTGAACGAGGCCGTCCCTGACGTCCAGCTGGAAGACAGAGTCGGGCTTTCCGCCCGAGAGCACCAGCAGGCCCGGCCCACCGTTGAGCTCCAGGAACCGGATGTCGAGGCCCGGGGCCTGGTCGTGGACGGCGAAGAGGAAGCGGCCGACCTTGTCGGCGCTCTCGATGACCCGCAGCGGCGCCTTGGACTTTCCGCCGCTGTCGCCGACGAGGCGCACATCGGGGGCGAGCAGGGCCAGCAGCGCCTCGATGTCGCCGCCCGCCGCCGCGGCGAGGAACCGCTCCGTGAGGTCACGGCGCTGGACCGGGTCGACGTCGTAGCGCGGTTTGCGCTCCTCGACGTGGCGCCGCGCACGTCCCGCGAGCTGCCGCACCGCGGCCTCGGTCCGATCCAGGGTGGCGGCGATCTCGGCGTACGGGAAACCGAACGCCTCGCGCAGGACGAAGACGGCCCGCTCCAGCGGCGACAGCGATTCGAGGACGACAAGCACGGCGACCGATACGGAGTCGGCGAGAACTGCCTGTTCTGCGGTATCGGGCACGGCCGGCCCGAAGTCGGTGACGACGGGCTCCGGCAGCCACGGCCCGACGTATGCCTCGCGCTGCGACTGCGCCTGCCGCAACCGGTCGATGGCGAGACGGGTGGCGATCCTTACGAGAAAGGCGCGCGGCTCCCGTACATCCTCACGCGACGCGGACGACCAGCGCAGCCACGCCTCCTGCACCACATCCTCGGCGTCGGCGATCCTGCCCAGCATGCGGTAGGCAACCCCAATGAGCACGGGGCGGTGGTCCTCGAAGACGTCGGTCGCGGTGTCGGCTGTCACCCCTCCATCCCATCCCACACTCCGCAGACTGTCCAGCACGAATCGCCCGGCCTCTTGAACTGCAAGCTACCGAGCGGTAATTGTTGTTGACGAAATGTCTAAGTCACCTTCGGGCATGGCCCGTTCATGCCGGATGACCCCGGGAGCACCAGCATGGCCACCACGGTCTCGTTCAGCGTCGACTCACCGCAAGGGCCTCGGACCGTGTCCGTGGCGTATGAACGGGCCGGTTCCGGGGAGCCGTTGCTCCTGCTCCACGGTATCGGCCACCATCGTCAGGCCTGGGATCCGGTGCTGCCCGCCCTGGGCGTGGAACGGGACGTGATAGCCGTGGACCTTCCCGGTTTCGGTGCCTCCTCGGCACTGCCCGACGGTGTTCCGTACGACCTGGCGAGCGTGGTGCCGGTACTCGGTGCGTTCTGCGCGGAGCTCGGTCTGGACCGGCCGCATGTGGCCGGCAATTCACTCGGCGGCCTGCTGGCGCTGGAGCTGGGCCGCGAGAAGCTCGTGCGGTCGGTGACGGCGCTGTCGCCCGCCGGTTTCTGGACGGAGAGCGAGCGTCGCTATGCGTTCGGGACGCTGCGGGCGATGCGGCGGTGCGCACTGTCCATGCCGATGCCTCTGATCGAAAGGCTCTCGCGCAGCGCGGCCGGACGTGCAGCCCTGACCAGCACCATCTATGCCCGGCCCGGCCGCCGTTCACCCGGCGCCGTTGTCGCGGAGACCGTCGCCCTGCGCGAGGCGACCGGTTTCCACCAGACGCTTGCAGTCGGGCGGGGTGTCACGTTCACCGACGATGTGCCGGGGCTGCCCGTGACCGTCGCCTGGGGCAGCCGCGACCGGCTGCTGCTGCGTCGCCAGGGAATCAGGGCCAAGCACACCATTCCCGGCGCCCGGTTGGTGCGGCTGCCTGGTTGCGGACATGTTCCGATGAACGACGATCCGGCGCTCGTGGCGCGCGTCGTTCTCGACACCAGTCGCTGAATCGGCACCCGGCGTGCGCGCCGTCGTGACCACTCCGGCGCACCGGTTCCCCACCGGAATCGCCTGCTCCGCCGCCTGTCGCAGCAGGCTTCTGGACTGGGCACGCGCCACGGACGGGCTGATAGTGGAGGACGACTACGACGGCGACTTCCGTTATGACCGCGCGCCCGTCGGCGCGCTGCAGGGTCTCGACCCGGAACATGTCGCGCACACCGGTTCGGTGAGCAAATCGCCGGCCCCGGACTGCGGCCGGGCCGGCTGCTCGCACCGGCGACGATGACCGACGAGATCGTCGCCCGCAAACGCACGATGGATCTGGGCAATCCGGCCGTCGACCAGGCGGTCCTTGCCGACTTCAACAGCCGGGGGCGGCTATGACCGGCAGTTGCGCGGCTGCCGGCGCGCCTACCGCGAGCGGCGCGACACCCCGACCGCGGCGCCGGCGGAACACTTCCCCGGCACCGAGGTGAGCGGGATCGCCGCCGGTCCGCACATCATCGCCCGACTGCCCGAACGGTACGGCCCCGAGCCGGTGTTCGTGGCGCGCGCGGTTGAGGCTGAGTGGCGCTGCGGCCACTGGGCGACTTCGCCACCGTGCCTTCCACGGACCGAACGGTGAACCTGGTTCTCGGCTACGCACATCTGGCTCCTCAGGACATCGCGCAGGGTGTGCGGGTGCCGGCGGCGGCTCAGCGGGACGCGAACGGACCGGTCATCGGTGAGGGCCGGGGCCGGGTGTTCATCTGAGGTTGGTGTGCGCGCCGCCGACGGGCACAAGGGTGGGGTCGGTCGACCAGCCACCCGTTCGTCCGCTGACCACTGCCCCGGAGGCGCCTCGATGTCGTACCGTCCGCGTATTCCGTCCCTCGACCGCCGCAGTGTGCTGCGCGGTTCGCTCGCCGCGTCGGCCGCGCTCACACTCCCCGTGGTGGGCGCCGCGGCCCCCGCCTTCGCACTGTCCGGCAGGCCGCGCGCGGCATGGGGCGTGCAGGTGGGCGATGTCACCGCGTCGTCCGCGCTGGTGTGGGTCCGGTCGGACCGTCCGGCCAGGATGATCGTGGAGACATCGGCGACGGAGTCCTTCCGGCGGGCCCGCACATGGCACGGTCCGCTGGTCGGTTCCGGCACGGACTTCACCGGGACGACGCCGCTGTACGGGCTGCCGCCGGGTGAACAGGTGCACTACCGGGTGACGCTCGCCGACCCCGAAGACCCCCGCCGCACCGGCGAGCCGGTGTACGGCACCTTCCGGACCGCGTCCGCCCGGCGCCGGGACGGGGTGCGCTTCCTGTGGTCCGGCGACATCGCGGGCCAGGGCTGGGGCATCAACCCGGACATCGGCGGCTACGTGGTGTACGACGAGATGCGCCGCCTCGACCCGGACTTCTTTCTCTGCAGCGGCGACAACATCTACGCGGACGGGGTGATCGAGCCGAGCGTGAACCTGCCCGATGGGCGTATCTGGCGCAATGTCACCACCGAGGAGAAGGCGAAGGTCGCCGAGACCCTTGCCGAGTACCGCGGGAACTTCCGCTACAACCTGCTCGATCGCAACCTCCGCGAGTTCAACGCGCAGGTGCCTTCGATCGTTCAGTGGGACGACCACGAGGTACGCAACAACTGGTACCCGGGGCAGATCCTCGACGACCCCCGCTACACCGAGAAGAACGTCAATGTGCTGGCGGCTCGTTCGATGCGGGCGTTCCGCGAGTACTTCCCGGTGTCCACGCTGCATGGCTCGTCCGGCGAGGGCCGGATGCACCGAGTGGTGCGGCACGGTCCGCTGCTCGATGTGTTCGTCCTCGACATGCGGTCCTTCCGCAACGCCAACTCCCCCGGCCGACAGCCCGACGACACCATCGGCATCCTCGGCGCCGAGCAGCTCAGCTGGCTCAAGCACGAGCTCTCGCGGTCCCGCGCGGTATGGAAGGTGATCGCCGCAGACATGCCGCTGGGGCTGGTGGTCACCGACGGTGCGACGGACTTCGAGGCGGTCGCGCAGGGCGATCCCGGAGCTCCTCTCGGCCGTGAGCTCCAGATCGCGGAACTGCTCCGGTACATCAAGCACCGGCGGATCACCGGCACGGTCTGGCTGACGGCCGATGTGCACTACACATCGGCGCAGCACTACGAGCCCGAGCGCGCAGCATTCAAGGACTTCGCACCGTTCTGGGAGTTCGTGTCCGGACCGCTGGCGGCAGGTCAGTTCCCGGCCAACGCACTCGATGCGACGTTCGGTCCCGACCAGGTCTTCGTGCGGGCGCCCGACCGCGCGAACGTGTCGCCGATGGAGTCTCCCCAGTTCTTCGGCGAGGTCGACATCGACGGCGACAGTGGTGAGTTGACTGTACGGCTGCGGGCGCAGGGCGGTTCTGTGCTGTTCAGCAAGGTGTTGCAGCCGGGGCGCGTCGGACAGTGAACCGGCACGCTGAGCGGCGGCCCCGGGCAGTGGTCCGGGGCCGATTGTCAGTGGTGGGTTCTACGGTTCTTGCATGACCCGATCCGTTCAGGCATTGGCCTACTCACGCCCGTCCGCTCTGGAGTCCTCGCAGGCCGGACAGCTCCTCGGCCTGGAGACCGCCGGTGGTCACACGCCGCGGGGCACCGAGCGCCACCCGCGGTTCTTCTCCGGCTTTCTCACGTCGCCGAGGATCGCTGCCCGCGGCCTGCTGGCCGTGGCGGACGTGGCATCCGCGCGCTACTACCAGCGCACCCTGCCCTCGTCGCTCGACCCGGTGGTGACGGGCAACGGCGACCGGTTGCGCTTTGAGTCGTTCTCCGGCTGCTGCGGGGTGTACGCGCGCCTCGATGTGCTGCGGGACGGCCTGGACGGTGCGCAGACGGGTCACGGCACGACGAACGTGGATGTCAACAATCCACTGCGGGAGGCACTTTCACGGATAGCGGGAGACGATCCGCTGCACATGCGGGTGGGCCCGGACGAGTTGGCCGTCACCACAATGGACGGTCCGGTCGTGGAGAAGAAAGTGCCCCTGCCCGACCGGTGGTTGCGTGGCTTCGCCGAGGCGCAGGTGGTGTCCGCCGGTTTCGATCTGCGGGCCGAGCTGCCGGCCGCGGAGGCCGTGCGGTTCCTGCGTTCGCTGCCTCGTGCGTCGGGGAATGCCTCGCGGGGCGCGCAGTGGGTGGTTCCCGCCGGAAAGACCTTGCGGCCGACGACACGGCCGGTGGCGGGGGCGGTGTGTCTGCCGGGCCCCGAGCGGCTGGTGGCACTGCAGCGGGTGTTGCGTCATGCGACGTCACTGCGGGTGTACGGGCCGGTGGCCGACGGGACGGCGGCTGCGAGCGCCTGGGAGGTGGTGCTGCCGGGCATGCGGCTCACGCTGACGCTGTCGCCCGATGCCTCGCGCGGGTTCTCCGGCGAGGGCGGGGTACTCGATGCGCTGGCCACCGGCGATGCCGCGGCCGACGCCGAGCTGGTCTCCGTGCTCCTGGCCTGGGAGCCGCGGATCGAACCCGCCGACCTCGCGGAGCAGTCGGGTCTGACGGTAGAGCGGGTACGGGACGCGCTCACCCGGCTGGGGACGGCGGGCCGGGTCGGCTACGACCTCGCCGACGCGGCCTACTTCCACCGCGAGCTGCCGTACGACGCCGACCGGGCGGAGCGGCACAATCCGCGGCTGGTGGCGGCCCGGCAGCTGGCCGGCTCGGGCGCCGTCGCGCTCGACGGGGACGTGGCGGCCGTGGCCTCGGGTGAGCGCCGTTACCAGGTGAGGGAGAAGGACGGGATGCTGAGCTGTACGTGCCAGTGGTGGGCGGACTACCGCGGGCGTCGGGGCCCGTGCAAGCACGCGCTGGCCGTCCGGATGGCCCGTCGCAGTGCGCCGGTCGCCGGGGGTGTGCGATGAAGGAGCTGCTCACCGCCGTAAGGGAAGGGCGCAAGGAAGACGTGCCGGCGCTGCTGGCCCGGCTGGACAAGGCCGAACGCAGGTCGGCGCTGACGGAGTTGAAGACGCTCCGCAAGGAGGCGCGGAGCTGGCACTGGCACGAACAGGACAAGATCCGGAAGGCCCTGCTGGTGGCCGGGGCGGGCTGTCACACGGGCGCCGCGGGCTGCGCCACCTGGATCGGCGGCCGGGACCTGCTGGGCTGGACGCGGTCCCCCTACCCGCTGGTTCTCGAAGTCCTGGCGGACCGTGACCCCGCCTGGCTCGGTGACGTCGCGCATCGGCTGGCGGGACGGGCCACGACGGCGGAGACCGCATACGAGCTCATCTCCGGGCTGGTGAAGACCGCTCAATGCCCGGTGCCCACCACTGACGGCTTCGTGCAGGGCTGGGCCGAGACCGTCTCGACCGCGCCGTGGCGGCGGCAGAAGACACGGCCGCTGCACGACATCCTCCGTGCCGACCCGCATCTGACCGTTCTGGTGCCGAGGCTCTTCGAGGTGGCGGAACTCCCGCCGCAGGTGACCTGGATCGACGACCCCGACAACCCGTGCCACTGGCCCGAGGCGCTGGCCGTCCTCGTGGACGAGGGCCTGCTGGAGCGGTCGGTGCTGGTCAACAGTTGTGTGAGCCGGCTGCTGCGCGGCGGAAAGCCCGGCGATCTCCGTTTCGTTCTCGCCGTGTTGCGTCGGCTCGCGCTGACCGAGCAGGAGGAGGCCGAGCGGGTCGCCGACTGGATCGGAATGGCCGCGGACGGAATCTCCACCGTGGCCGGCCATGCCCAGGAGGTGCTCGCCCGGCTGGACGAGCGCGGCGAACTGCCCGTGCGGACCCTGGCGGATGTGTCGGGTTCGGTGCTGTTCCGCACCGAGAAGAGGCTGGTCCGGACCCAGCTCGTGCTGATCGGCAAGGCACTGCGCCGCGATCCGTCGACGGCCGACGAACTGCTGCCCGTCGTCGCGGAGGCCTTCGGGCACGAGGACATCGCCATCCAGGAGCGGGCGCTCAAACTCGTGGCGCGGTACCTGCCCGCCGTCGGTGACCCGGCGCGGGAAGAACTTGCCCTGTCCGCCTCGCTGTTGGGGCCGGCGCACCGCACGGCTGCGGCCGAGGTGTTCGGCGACCTGCTGGACGACCGGTCGGCGGCGGAGCCGTACGAGGAGTTGCTGCCACCCGTTCCGGCCCTGCAACGTCTCGAACCGGCACCGGCGACGCTGCCCGAGCTCGTCGAAGAGGTGGTGGTCCTGGCGAGATCCGCATCGCGGGATGTCACCGCCTTCTAGCGGGCGCTGGACGGGCTGGTCCGCCATGCCCACACCGACCGGTCGGCGCTGGCCGACGCGCTGCGTGATGCGCTGGCGGGTCAGTGGTGGCTCGACGAAGAACCGTTGCCCGAGGTCGAGCGGCGGCTCCGCTCGGAGGCGGGTATCGAGCTGGTAGTGGCCGTACTGCTCGGACGGGTCTCGGTACAGGCCGTGCATGACGGACGCGCCGCCTGGACCGGCACCGGGACCTGCGTCCATGCCGCGCTCATGGGGGTGATGAAGGCCCGGCTGTGGGAGGCCGCCGAAGCCGTGCTGAGCGGCAGCGCACCGTTCCTGCTGGCCTTCCCGACGTGGCACACCGGCTCGCTCGACCCTGCCGTGCTGGTCGAGCGACTGCGTACGTATCAGAAGCTCGGGATCCGGCCCGGAGACGCCGATTTCGCCCAGGCCCTGCTGCGCGTGCGGCGCGACGGCCAGCACGAGGCCACGGCGGCGGCGGCCCTGCTCGGCACCCCGGAGGGTGACCGGCTGGCCGCCTGGATACAGGCCGACGAGCCGCTCGCGCCCGTGTTCCGGTTCGATCTGGAGAAGCAGAAGTCCTTGGCCCAGGGTTGGGAGATGCGGCAACCGACCGACTGGACGCGGCGCGTCCTGATGGCCAGCGAGGAACGCCCGGTCATCCAGCGGGAGTTCCCTCGCTCCTTCCACTGGCTGGGCCATCCGCATACCCCGCGCCATCGCATCTGCTACCACTGGGGCGACCACTCGGGGTTCTGGCTCGCCACCCTGCCCGAGGACGGCGAGACGCTGGCCGCATGGCTGCTGCCGTCCATCGCAACTTGTGCGACCGATGAGCTGAGGGGCGCGGCGCAGCCGCTCACCGCACTCGTCGAACTCGGCGGGCCCGCCGCCGAGGCCATCCATCTGACCGTGGCGTACGGGCTGGGAGCCCGGCATCCGCAGGACCGGCTGTCGGCGGTGGACGCCCTGCTGATACTCGCGGCCCAGCACCGGCTGGACGCGGCGTTGCTCGGCGAGGAGCTGGCGATCCTTCTCGACCACAGCCTGGTGAAGCCCAGTCGCCTCGCGGACTCCGCCCGTACCGCAGCGGCCACCGGGGCATACCGGGCAGTGCTCTCCGTGCTGGCCCCCGTTCTGCCGGGACTCCTGGCGCACAAGAAGGGACCTCGCGGGCTGAGCGACTTGCTCTCCGTGGCCGCCGAGTGCGCGGAGCACTGTGGTGCGACAGGCCCCGAGCCGATACCCGGGCTCGCCGGAACGGCCGCGCGCGGCGGATCCTCACAGCTGGTACGCCAAGCGGTGCGCCTGAAGGCGGCCTGGGGGCAGGTTTCGGGACAGACGGGTGCGGGACCGGCGGGTGCGGGACCGGCGGGTTCGGGGCCGACGTGACGGCCGAGGACATCCTGGCGTAACCCGCAGCGGCCTGTCCGGCCCGACGGGTTCTGCCCGGACCGGGCAGGTCCCGTCCGGCCCGATGACTCCTGTCCGGACTCTGTGCCCGGGGCCCGCGCCCGGACAGGAGCTGCCGTACCGCCGCCTCATGGCCCGGGCCCGGAGCGTCTGCCGTACTACTGCGAACCGCAATCGATCAAGGCATTAATCCGCCAAAACATACGATAGGTGACTAGATCCACACTTAACCCATCAGTCACAGAGCGTTCGTGATCAGGCAACACCGCTCAGTCACAGTGAAGGCATGACTGATGTGACATCCGCCAAGACTGCCCGCCGCTCCCACCACTGGCGGCGGGACGTGACCGAACTGGCCGCACTGTTCACCGCGGTCGCGGTGGCCGACGCGATCGCCAACCTGATCGGACACCAGCCGGACGGACCGTATCTCCTGATCGCCTCGGCCGTGGCCTTGGCCGTGACAGCCGCGTTCCACACCTGGTGGGCACGGCGCCACAGCCACGCCCCGCCGCCGACCGGCACCGACCTCACCTCCGAGAGAGACAGCGTCTCCCCGACCCACCAGACCGACGCCGCCGCGACCGCGCTCGTGACCACGCCCACCGCCGCAGGCCCGGCCCTATCCCCCGAGGACACGGTGCTGTGGCGGATGCGTACCACCGTTCGGGACATCCCGGGCAGTCTGGCCGCGCTGTGCATCGCGCTCGCCCGGCACCGGGTCGACATCCTCACCCTGCAGACGCACCCGCTGGCAGAGGGCACGGTCGACGAGTTCCTGCTGCGCGCCCCCGCCCCGCTCCAGGCCCAGCAGCTGAGCCGGGCGATCTCCGCCGCGGGTGGTGGCTCCACCTGGATCGAGCGGGCCGACGCGCACGACCTGGTGGACGCCCCGACGCGCATCCTGGGCCTCGCCACACGCACAGCCCTGGACGCCGCCGAACTCCCCCTCGCCCTGCGTCAGCTGCTCGGCCGCTGCACCATCCACTCACTGCCCGCCGTCTCGATCACCGGCCGCGCGACCGGTGAGACCGCGCCCGTCGAGGGCGTGCTGGAGGACACGGTGATGCGGCTGCGCGACCCGTCCGGAGGTGCCATCACCATCGAACGGCCCTACCTTCCGTTCACCCCGACCGAATTCGCCCGGGCCCGCGCCCTGGTCGAGCTCGACGCCCTGCTCGGCCCCCGTGTGCCGCGCAGCGAGCAGGTACTCACCCTTCCCGAAGGCAACGAGATCACCGTGCGCCGCGCGGACCGCAGCGACCTCGAAGCAGCCCGCGCCATGCACGACCGCTGCTCCGAGCAGACGCTGCGGCTGCGGTACCACGGCCCGGTCCGTGATGCCGACCGCTACCTGGACCACCTGCTGAGCCCTCGTTTCGGCCGCACCCTGGCCGTGCAGACGGCCTCGGGCCGGCTGGTCGCCCTCGGCCACCTCCTCTGGGACGGCGACGAGACCGAGGTCGCCCTCCTCGTCGAGGACGAATGGCAGCGCCGCGGGATCGGCGCCGAACTCCTCGGCCGCCTGGTGACGCTCGCCATCGAGGCAGGCTGCGAAAGCGTCTACGCCGTCACCCAGGCGTCCAACACCGGCATGGTCGCGGCCATGCGTGCGCTGTCCCTGCCGCTGGACTACCAGATCGAGGAGGGCACGCTGGTCATCACCGCACGGCTGGACGCGACTCCGGTGCGTTCGCTGCCCCCGTACGAGCAGGCCGGCCGCTGATCTCCTGGCGGAGGACCTCCTGACGGAGGACTTCCGGACGGCCGGCCTCCTGTGAGCTCAGCGCCTGGCACAGATCGGCCCACAGGTCCTCTACATCCTCCAGCCCGACCGACATCCGCAGCAGCCGGTCCCCGACGCCGGACGCCTGCCGGTCTCCCTCATCCACAATGCGGTGGCTGATGGAGGCCGGATGCTGAATCAGGGTGTCCACACTGCCGAGACTGACCGCGGGCGTGATGAGCCGTACGGCCGAAATCACCCGGTGCGGATCCCCGTACACCTCGAACGAGACCATCGCCCCGCCCAGCTTCGGGTAGTGGACCCGGGCGATACGCGGATCGGCTGTCAGCCTGCGGGACAGTTCGGCGGCGCTCGCGGAAGCCGCCCGTACCCGGACCGGGAGCGTAGCGAGGCCGCGGAGCAGCAGATACCCCGCCATCGGGTGCAGCACCCCACCGGTGGCGAAGCGCACCTGCCGCAGGCGGGCCGCGAACTCCTCGTCGCAGGCGACGACCCCGCCCATCACATCACCGTGCCCACCGAGGTACTTGGTGGCGCTGTGCAGCACGATCCGTGCGCCGTGCTCGACGGGTCGCTGGAGCACCGGCGTGGCGAACGTGTTGTCGACGAGCAGCGGCACGGAACCGCAGGAGTGCGCGATCGCACGGATGTCGACCTCGGCGAGCGTCGGGTTGGCGGGCGTCTCCACCATCACCAGACCGGTCTCCGGACGGATGGCCTCCGCGATGCCCGCCGGGTCGGTCCAGGTCACTTCGGTGCCCAGCAGACCGGCGCCGAGAAGGTGATCGCTGCAGCCGTAGAGCGGACGGACGGCGACCACATGGCGTAGTCCCATGCTCGCCCGGACCAGCAGGACGGCGGTGAGCGCCGCCATTCCGCTGGCGAATGACACAGCGCTCTCCGTCCCCTCGAGCCGGGCGAGGGCCGTCTCGAAGCGGGCCGTCGTCGGGTTGTCCAGCCGCGCGTAGACGGGCGGTCCTTCGAGCCTGGCGCCGGTGGCGGCAAAGGTGTCGATCCGCTCGGCCTCGCCCCTGGAGTCGTACGAGGGGTAGGTGGTGGACAGATCGATCGGCGGGGCGTGCAGGCCCAGGGCCGCGAGATCGTCGCGGCCCGCGTGCACGGCTTCGGTGGCCAGCGCCCTGGAGCGGGTTGTCGTCGAGGGCGCCATCGAGGATTCAGTATCCATGACGCCACTCTGAACAAACTCCGGGTCTTCGTCCGAAAACCCCGTGCTACGTTCGGCAGATGGCCGATTCAATCGTTCTCGACCCGGTGGACCTGCATATTCTGCGACTGCTGCAGAACGATGCCCGGACCACCTACCGCGAGCTGGCCGCCGAGGTCGGGGTCGCGCCGTCGACCTGTCTGGACCGGGTGACCAGGCTGCGCCGCTCCGGTGTCATTCTCGGCCACCAGCTGCGTCTGGACCCGGCGAAGCTCGGCCGCGGCCTGGAGGCGCTGCTCTCCGTACAGGTCCGTCCGCACCGCAGAGAGCTCATCGGCCCGTTCGTCGAACGCATCAGGACGCTGCCCGAGTCCCGCGCGCTCTTCCATCTGACCGGCCCCGACGACTATCTGGTCCATGTCGCGGTCACCGGCACCGCGGATCTGCAACGCCTCGTGCTGGACGAATTCACCTCACGCCACGAAGTGGCCAGGGTCGAGACCCGGCTGATATTCCAGCAGTGGGAGTGCGGACCGCTGCTGCCACCGTCCGCAGGATCGGCGGGGACCAGCCACTGAGGCCGAATGATGATGACGCGGAGGCCCCCGCCGTACGAGGATGTCGGCATGTCAGACACTCCCAGCAGCGCGCTGCCCCGTCAGGTCGCCGACGCCTACGTCGACGCATTCATCCAACTCGACCCGATCGCCGGTACCTTTCTGGGTGTCGCGGAGAGCTCACGCCGCCTTCCCGACTTCTCCCCCGCGGGACAGGAAGCTCGTGCCGAGCTCGCCCGCACCACCCTGGCGAAGCTCGATGCCGCCGAACAGCTGCCCGGCGCGGACAGCGATGCCGAGCGCCGCTGCGGCCGCCTCCTGCGCGAGCGCCTCACGGCGGAACTCGCCGTCCATGAAGCCGATGAGGGGCTGCGCGCGGTCTCCAACCTCCACTCCCCGGCGCACAGCATCCGTGAGGTGTTCACGGTGACGCCGACCGAGACCGACGAGGACTGGGCGGCGGTCGCCGACAGGCTGCGAGCGGTTCCCGCCGCGCTGGAGGGCTACCGCGAGTCGCTCGCGCTCGGCCTGGAGCGCAAGCTGTACGGCGGCCCGCGCGCCACCGCCACCTTCATCGGCCAGCTCGACGAGTGGGCCGGCGACGGCGGGGCCGGCTTCTTCGAGGACTTCGCTGCCGCCGGCCCGGCGTCTTTGCGTGCCGATCTGGACGACGCCGCCCGCCGGGCCACGGAGTCGGTCGTGGCGCTGCGCGACTGGATGCGCGCTGTGTACGCCCCCGCGGTCGAGGGCGCGCCGGACACGGTGGGCCGTGAGCGGTACGCGCGCTGGTCGCGCTACTTCAACGGCACCGACCTGGATCTCGACGAGGCGTACGCGTACGGCTGGTCCGAGTACCACCGGCTGCTCGCCGAAATGAAGACCGAGGCCGAGAAGGTCCTGCCCGGCGCAGGTCCCTGGGAGGCGCTGGCCCATCTCGATGTGCACGGCAAGCACATCGAGGGGGTCGATGAGGTCCAGGCCTGGCTGCAGAGTCTGATGGACGAGGCGATCGAGGCCCTCGACGGTACACACTTCGAACTCGCCGAACGGGTACGGAAGGTGGAGTCCCGCATCGCCCCGCCCGGCGGCGCCGCGGCCCCGTACTACACGGGCCCGTCCGAGGACTTCTCGCGCCCCGGCCGCACCTGGCTGCCCACCATGGGCGAGACCCGCTTCCCGGTGTACGACCTGGTCTCCACCTGGTACCACGAGGGTGTGCCGGGCCACCACCTGCAGATCGCCCAGTGGGTGCATGTCGCCGACAGCCTCTCCCGCTACCAGGCGTCGCTCGGCGGTGTCAGCGCCAATGCCGAGGGCTGGGCTCTGTACGCGGAGCGGCTCATGGACGAGCTGGGCTTCCTGCCGGACGCCGAGCGCCGCCTCGGCTATCTGGACGCGCAGATGATGCGGGCCTGCCGGGTGATCGTGGACATCGGCATGCACGCGGAGATGGAGATCCCGGCGGACTCCCCGTTCCACCCCGGCGAGCGGTGGACCCCTGAGCTGGCCCAGGAGTTCTTCGGCAACCACAGCGGCCGTCCGGCCGACTTCGTGGAGAGCGAACTCACCCGCTATCTCTCGATGCCGGGGCAGGCCATCGGCTACAAGCTGGGCGAACGCGCCTGGCTGCTCGGCCGGGAGAACGCCCGCAAGGCGCACGGTGACGCGTTCGATGCCAAGGCCTGGCACATGGCCGCGCTGTCGCAGGGGCCGCTCGGACTCGACGATCTCGTGGACGAGCTGTCCAAGCTCTGACCCGCCTCTCGCCCCCTCCCCTCCTGCCTTCCGCACTGCTTGCGAAACGGCCCGGTGGGAGGGGGCGTTCGTCCGGCCCGGCCGGTCAGCAGCCGCAGTCGTCGGAGGCGACCGGTGCGGTGAACGGGTCGGCGTCGCGCCGCTCGCGCCCCTCCCAGGTCGCGAACTCGAAGCCCTCGCGCATCCAGTACTCGAAGCCGCCGAGCATCTCCTTGACCTGGTAGCCGAGTTCGGCGAGCGCAAACGCGGCACGCGTTCCGCCGTTGCAGCCGGGGCCCCAGCAGTACGTGACCACAGGGACGGCCGGGTCGAGAAGACTCCGGGCCTGCTCGGGGATGAGGGCGGTCGGCAGATGGACCGCGCCGGGGACATGGCCCTGGTCCCAGGATTCGGTGGAGCGCGAGTCGAGGAGTACGAAGCCGGGGTCGCCGTCGGCCGCGAGCGCGGCCGCGACATCGGAGACGTCGGCGTGGAAGGCCAGCGAGGCGCCGAAGTAGACGGCCGCCACGCCCGGAGAGGCCGGCGGGACGCGGAGGACGGGGTTGGCCGCGGTGGCGGTGAGCTGCGATGTCATGCCCAAAAATCTACGACCGGTGATCCTTCCCGGGAAGATGAGATCCCCGGCACAACTCTTGATCTGCCGGGGATTTCCCTGTTGTCTCCTGAGAATGACCGACTATTCCCCGGACGCCACCGACTGGCGCATCCTCGATTTCCTGCAACGTGAAGGGCGCGCGACGTTCGCCGAGTTGGCGCGGGCGGTGGCGATGTCCCCGAGCGCCGTGACCGAGCGGGTGCGCAGGCTGGAGGAGGCCGGGGTGATCAGCGGTTACGCCGCGGTGGTCGACCCGGAGCGGCTGGGAATGCCGATTCTGGCTCTCGTACGGCTGCGCTATCCGAACGGCAATTACAAGCCGTTCCACGATCTGCTCGACACGACTCCCGAGATCATTGAGGCCCACCATGTCACCGGCGACGACTGTTTCGTGCTGAAGGTCACCGCTCGCTCGATGAGTCACCTGGAGGAGGTCTCGGGGAAGATCGGCGCCCTCGGCTCCGTGACCACGAGCGTTGTCTACTCCTCGCCGCTCCCCCGGCGCGCCATCAGCCGCTGACCCCGTCCGCGGTGCGGTGCCGTACCGCCGATCCGTGCCGCTCCTTCACCACTTCGAGCTGTGCCGGGATACGGCGGCGCAGATCGGCGACATGGCTGACGATGCCGACGCTGCGGTCCCGCTCACGCAGCGAGTCCAGTACGTCGAGCACCTCGTCGAGGGTCTGGTCGTCCAGGCTGCCGAAGCCCTCGTCGATGAAGAGGGTGTCCAGCCGTACGCCGCCCGCCTCGTCGGTGACGACATCGGCGAGGCCGAGCGCGAGGGCGAGCGAGGCGAAGAACGTCTCGCCGCCCGAGAGCGTCGCCGTATCGCGTTCGCGGCCGGTCCACGCGTCGACGACATGCAGGCCGAGACCCGACCTGCGGCCTCCGGTACGGGCATCGGAGTGGACCAGCGTGTAGCGGCCGGACGACATGCGCTGCAGCCGTGCGGTGGCGGCTGCAGCGACCTGTTCCAGCCGTGCGGCGAGCACGTACGACTCCAGCCGCATCTTGCGTTCGTTGTCCGCGGAGGTACCTGCGGTGAGCCCGGCCAGCCGTGCCACCCGGTCGTACTCCTCGCGCAGCGGACCGAGCCTGCGCACCTCGTCCGCGGCGCTGCGCGACAGCCGGCCCAGCTCGGCGCAGCGCTCGCGTGCGGCGGCCAGTGCCGCGGAGGCGTCCCGCAGCTGCCGTTCGGCCGTGTCGTACGCGGCCTGCGCGACGTCCACCGCGGCCCGCGGGCCGTCGGCGGCTGCTCGGGTCGCGGTCTCGGCGAGACGGTCGGCGACGGCGGCAGACTCGGACTGCCAGGCGTCGACGAGGCGCTGGAGTTCGCGCTGCTGGGCATCGGTGAGGAGGGTTGCGGCAGCGGCCTGCGGGGTGTCGAACCCGGCCCGGAACGCGGCGTCCGCGAGCCGGCCGTCGGCCTCCTTGCGGCGCTGTGCGGCCGTCTCCTCCTCGCGTACCGCCTCGGCGGCTGCGGCGAGCAGACCGACCCGGCGCTCAAGCAGCTCGGCGTGCTCGGCAACGCTGCCGAACTCGCCTCGGGCGGTCGCCAACTCGGCATTCAGCGCGGCCTGTTCACGGTCCAGCCCTTCCCGCAGGGAAGTACGGGCCGCGGCCCGGCGCTCGGCCAGCTGCCGGCTCTCAAGGCGTTCGGCCTGTTCCCGCTCGGCTACTGCGAGGGCCTCGCGCGCCGCGTGCATACCGGCGGCGGTCCGGTGCGCCTCGGCATGCATGCGCGTCAGCCGGTCTACGAGTGCGCCGAGTTCGGCAACGGTGGGGTCGGCGACAGGCTCGGCGGCGGCGCCGGGAAGAGACTGCTCGACGCGGGGCACACCGATGGCAACCGCCCCGGCCCCGGCCACCGACCCGGACGCGGCCGACTCGGCAGCAACAACCCCGGCCGTCTCAGCGGCATCAGCACCGTCCCTCGGCTGCGGCACGGCCGACTGTGCGGCGACACGGGCCGCCATGTGCTTCTCGCGTACGACCCCGAGCTCCCGGTCCGCATCTGTGCGTGCCTCCTCGGCCCGCCGGTACGCATCGAGAGCCCTCTCCTCGGTGGCCCGGTCGACATGCCCGTCGGCCGCGCGGGCGGGCTCGGGGTGATCGGCCGAACCGCACACCTTGCAGTCCTCGCCGTCCACCAGCTCCGCAGCCAGCTCCGCGGCGATGTCACGCAGCCGTCGTTCGCGAAGCTCGAGCCACGACTCATGGGCACCCGAGGCCCGCTCACGGGCCACGGCCAGCCGCTCGGCGGCGGCCGACGCCTGGATGGCCAGCGTGTCGCGGCGGCGGGCCGCTTCCAGCCGTGCGCGGGCAGGCTCCAGCCGGCCGGCGAGCTGTTCGGCGCGAGTGGCGGCCTCCTGAGCCTCCTCGATGCGTGCCCGCAGTTCGTGGCGCGTCGATTCCCAGCCGGCCAGCCAGCCCTTCGCCTCGTGGATCAGCTCGTCGTCGGCCCGGGCCTGGCGCTCCAGTCCGGCACGCTCGGCGTCGATCTCCGCGCTGCGCCGCTCGGCGCGCTTCGCGGCGTCGAGCCCGCCGAGGTCCTGCCGGAGCCTTCGCTCCAGTTCCGCCAGTTGCTCGGCACCGGCGTCGGCCAGGGTGTCGGGCAGCAGTGCACGGGCGCGGTCACGGGCCTCGCGGGCCGTGCGGTACGCGCGCTCGGCATCGTCGCGCAACTCCAGCGCGGGGGCGACGAGGTCCGCCTTGCGAGCCCGAGCGAGCCGTTCGTGGTGTCGGTCGTGGTCGGGGCGGCCGGCTTCGACTGCGGCGGCGCGGCGCTGCGTCTCCTCGTTACGCTGCTGGAGCCCGGCGAGTTCACGCTCGCTGTCGAGGGCGAGACGTGCGGCCGACTGCCGGCCTTCGGCCATGGCCAGTACGGACTCGGCGATGCCGAGCCGTTCCCGGGCGCTGCTGCGGGCCGTCGCGGCCCACTCCAGCACGCCGTCGGCGAGCCCCGGCTCGCCGGGCTGGATGTCGGGCAGCGGCGATTCACGCGCGGCCGGTCCGGCGGCCTGGGCGATCCGCTGGGCGACCGCGAGGATGCGTTCGTCCCCGGCCCTGACCTGTGTTTCGGCCGTACGGCGCAGTTCGGCCAGGCGCTCCTCGACTGCGGCGAACCGGCGGGTGTCGAAGAGCCTGCCCAGCAATTTGCCGCGCGCCTCGGCATCGGCGCGCAGGAAGCGTGCGAAGTCGCCCTGCGGCAGGAGCACCACCTGGCAGAACTGGTCCCGGCTCATCCCGACGAGCTGGGTGATCTCTTCGCCGATCTCCTGGTGCGAGCGGCTCAGCGGCCGCCAGCCGTCCTCGGGGTCGCACTCCCGCAGCCAGCTCTGGGCCTTCTCCGTCGTGAAGCCGTTGCCCTTCTTCTTGGGGCGCGGCTGTGCGGGGCGCCGGGTGACTTCGAGGCGCCGGCCGCCGACGGTCAGTTCCAGCTTGACCTCGGTGGGGAGGTCTGCCGGGGCGTGGTCGCTGCGCAGCGAGGTGCCGGGACTCTGGCGGGCGCCGGGCACCGCGCCGTACAGGCCGTAGCAGACGGCGTCGAGGACCGAGGTCTTGCCGGCGCCGGTCGGCCCGTGCAGCAGAAAGAGCCCGGCCGAGGACAGTGCGTCGAAGTCGATGTCCTGGGTGGCGCCGAACGGGCCGAAGGCGGTGAGGCTGAGTCTGTGGAGTCTCAACGGTTCACCTCGTGCACGCTGTCGTCCACCCGTACGTGGTCGAAGGCGCCGCGCAGCACCGCTCGCTCCTGCTCGTCCGCTGCGGACCCGCCCCGCACATGTGCCACGAAGTCCTCCGCGATCTGCTGGTCGTCGCGCCCCTTGAGGCGCTGTGCGTACGAGGCGAGCGGGTCATCGGGGGCCCGGTCGGGTTCGAATACGAGACTGAGTGTGTGCGGGAACCGCTCTGCGAGGCGGGCCATCGGCTCGACCGGACGCACGGGGTCGGTGAGCGTGGCCTCCACCCAGGATTCCCGGTGCTGCTCCAGCGCGGGGTCGTCGATGAGGGTGTCGAGGCGGCCGCGGAGTCTGGCGAGCGGACGGGGCACCGGGCAGTCGATGCGCTCGGCGGCGATCGTGCCCGAGGCGTCGAGGTCGATCAGCCACATCGTCTTGCGGTGGACGGCCTCGGAGAAGGAGTACGCGAGCGGCGAGCCCGAGTAGCGGACCCGGTCGGTGACGGTCTGGCAGCCGTGCAGATGCCCGAGTGCCACATAGTCGACGCCGTCGAAGACTCCGGCAGGTACGGCGGCCACCCCGCCGACGGTGATGTCGCGCTCGCTGTCGCTGGGCTCGCCGCCCGCGACGAAGGCGTGGGCGAGCACCACGGACCGGGTGGTGTCCGAGCGCCCCGCGAGGTCGGCGCGTACCCGGTCCATGGCTGCGGTCAGCACCGCCTCGTGCCCTGCGCGCTCCGCCTTGAAGACGTCCTTCACCAAGGCCGGTTCCAGGTAGGGCAGCCCGTAGAACGCCACGTCGCCGTGGGCGTCGCGCAGGACGACGGGGGTGGCGCAGTGGGCGGGGTCGGTACGCAGATGGATTCCGGCCCGCTCGATCAGGCCCGCACCGACGCCGAGCCTGCGTGCGGAGTCATGGTTCCCGGAGATCATCACGGTGGGCACACCGGCGGCGGCGAGCCGGTGCAGTGCATCGTCGAAGAGCTCGACCGCGGACAGCGGCGGAACGGCCCTGTCGTACACATCACCCGCGACGAGGACCGCGTCCACCTCGTGCTCGCGCACCGTCGCCACCAGGTGGTCCAGGTACGCGGCCTGGGCTTCGAGCAGGGAGACCCGGTGGAACGACCGCCCCAGGTGCCAGTCCGATGTGTGCAGAATCCTCAATGTGACGCTCCGACCTGCACGTTTCCCCTCACTCCGCTCCCAGAACCAGCACCGAACCAGTACCGGCCCCGCCACCATCACCAACTACGCTAGCGCCGGTCAGCAGCTGATCCATCACGGACCTCAGTCTGCCACCGGCGTCCGGGGTGAGATGGCCATAGATGTCAGCGGTGATCTGGATCGTCGAGCGGCCCAACCAGCGCGAAACGTCCAAGAGTGAAACCCCACTCGCAATGGCGCCACCGGCAAAAAAGTGCCGAAGCGTGTGTGCTGTCCACGGCTCATTCCCATAGCCCGCCTTCTTGACAGCACTCTTGCCTATAGAGAGCTCGTCGGGCTCACTACGCGATAGGACTTTCGCAGCAAGTCACGCCCGGCACCGCGTCCTGGGGGCGGCTGGGGAGAATCCTCATCGTTTGAGACCCTGGGGAGTTTGGCGGCGTAAACGAGAAAGCTCCTGAAAGACACCGCCAGAAGCATTCTCGCAGGTCAGGCGCCTAGAACTCACCGAAAGCCGCTCAGAGACCTGGGCTCGGCGCCTGCATGACGCAGGTGCCGAAATCGTCGGCCTCGACAATTCCAGGCAGGGATCCGCCCTCCCGTATGGGTGTGACGTAGCGGGTCGCGGTGACTTCGGTGAGTATTTTCCCAGGTTATCGGGCCCGACATCCGGTCTTCACGAGCACGCTGCGGGCCGAAGCCCGCTTCTCCACCAGAACCTGGGATGAGCCGTGGGGAGAATCCGGGGAGTTTCGGCTCCGAGCTTCTCTCCTGCTGCCCAGCAGACCTTCGATGACTGGCGCCCGCGGCAGCGTGCCTCGATGATCACGCAGGACGGCCGGCGCCCGGTCACTGCCGGCGGGTCCCGATCTCGCGCCCGGAGCCATCCGCACCAGGCACGGCACCATCACCGACGACCTGACACCCACACGGGTGACGCCGCCTGCCGCGGCACTCCCGGGACCTGCTACGGATCCCACAACCGCTGAAACGCACCGCCCCTGTCAGGCCCTCACCGCAGCCCCGACGGGGCGCTGCCACGCCCGGGTGAGCGCGTCGGTGCCGCGGCCTGCTGTGATCAGAATGGGCGGGTTCTGGTTGACCCGAGCCCCTGAGGAGCGCCATGTGGCACGACCTGATGTCTGTTCAGATCCCCATTGCGGACAAGGTGCTGCGCACCGTCGCGGTCTACACGCTCATCGTGATCTTGTTCCGGCTGAGCGGTAAGCGGGGACTGGCGAACTTGAATACCTTCGACTTCGTCGTGATCTTCCTGTTGTCCAATGTCGTCCAGAACGCAGTCATCGGCAACGACAACAGCCTGCTCGGCGGTGCGATCGGCGCCATCACTCTGGTCACGATCAACGCTCTGCTCAACCGGTGGCTGGCCCGTAACGAGCGTGCCGTGCGCCTGGTGGAGGGGAAGCCGACCACCATCATTCAGGACGGCAAAGTGCGTACGAGTGCCCTCAGGCACCTGGCGCTGCGGCCCACAGAGATCGAGCACGCCGTACGACTGCAGAACGGTGAAGACATCAGCGATGTCGCTCTAGGACGCCTGGAGCCCGACGGCCAACTGGTCATCGTGCTGAAACCGTCCCACCAGAACGCCACCCACGCGGACGTCAAAGGGCTGGAAACCCGGCTCGCCGCGATCGAGGACCGCCTGGCGTCGCTGGCCGCCAGTCCTGGTAACGGTTGACCTGGGCTTGATCCGCTTTGACGGACATTCGAGATCAGGGGATCAGCCCCGGGAGGATGTCCATCATGGAGAGCATGGGGAAGAGGAAGCCTCGCCCTCGCCGCTCGTTCACGCCGGAGTTCAAGGCCGAGATCGTTGAGCTGTGCCGACGCGGTGACCGCTCGGTCGGTCAGATCGCCAAGGACTTCGATCTGACCGAGACCGCGGTGCGTGACCGGGTGAAGCAGGCCGAGATCGACGCGGGCGAGCGTGACGGCCTGACCAGCAGCGAACGCGAGGAGCCGGCCGCGTTGCAGCGGGAGAACCGCCGCCTGCGCGAGGACGTCGACATCCTCAAGCGGCCCAGTACACCAGTCAGCAATTCGCCTCCCTGGCAGACCAGTTCGGCATCCGGCTGTCGGTCGGCCGCACCGGCCAGTGCTGGGACAACGCGCTTGCCGAGTCGTTCTTCGCCACCATCAAGCGAGAGTTGCTCGGCACCGCCGCCTGGACCAGCCGGGCCGCCGCCCGCACCGCGATCTTTGATTTCATCGAGGGCTGGTACAACTTGCACCGACTACACAGCAGCCTCGGCTACCGCAGTCCCGCTGACTCCGAGACCGCACTCGCCGCCTGTCCGACCTGGCCCGCGTCTTCATCGACGGAACCGAATCCCTCACCGGCCTGAGCACCTGACCCCGCTCGCCGAGCCCCACTTCAAGCAGAACAGATCCGCCCGCCACGGCGGTTGCACATCACACCAAGCAGCCCGAGCCCCCGGCCGCGACATCACACGACACGGCCGAGGAGCCCCGGATGTCCCTCCGGTCGAAAACCGAAGCACGCCTCCAAGCACGACCCGAAGCAGCGGCCCAGGCGCCGGACGCATGCGACGGTACGGCGCCTTTCCCGCTGAGCGAGGCAGCGCCGCCCGTATGGCGAGCAGCAAGTCCGCCCCTGAGCTGATCCTCATCGCGTCCCGCGACTCACCCATGGCCGTTGCCTAAGTGGAACGCGTCCGTGCCGAGCTGGTCCCGGCGTAACCGCCCCCTCCCCCCGAGGGCGTACCGACTGCTCCCGGACACAACCGGGGCCGGGGCGAGGAGTCGAGTGGTCAGTGTTTGAATGCGTCCTTGATCTTCGCCCCTGCCTGTTTGGCGTTCCCTTTGACCTGGTCACCGCGCCCTTCGGAACGTAGGCGCCAGCTGCCGGTCACGCGACCGACGGTCTTCTTGGCTCCGCCTTTTACCGCTTCGGCCTTGTGCGCAATCTTCCTGCCGATACTCATGAGTGGCTGCCTTCGTCAGTCATCGGTGTTGGGACGGGCCCGCCCGGTAGGGATCGGGAGCGATCTGCCGGTCGGCGATCTGTGCGTGTGACCGGGGTCTACTGGGGGGCGGATCGGTGCCCGAACAGATGCGGCCACCTGCTCCGATGGCCGCTGTCCGGGGCGACAGGGCGGTCGTCGTGTGGTCGGTCGCTCCCCCGCGCATGTGCCGTCTCCCCGCGGCCGGTCTCCCGGGGAGCGACCGCGTCGTCGCGCTCCGCCGCCGGCTCGCGGCCGGGCTGCCTGAGGCCCCGGCGCGAGGTTCTGGAATGGTGGGATGGGCGGCGCACAGCGGCCACGACCAGGCTCAGCCCGAACACAGCCAGAGCCCCGACGGCGATGCCGTAGAGGAACAACGTGCCGGTGGAGCCGGTCACGTGGTATCCGAATACCGAGAAGCCGTCGGTGAGCTGGTGTGCGCTGCCACCATTGGTGACAACGCCGGCTACGGCGACGACAACCGCGGCGATCAGGATGATGAGCCCCAGGATGACAAGCATGACACGCTCCGGGAATTGCGGCGTATAACCAGACTAAGTCCGCAAAAGGCAGTAAGCGTCAGTCCGCCACGTCAGGCTCGGCGAGAAGCGCGGGCGGGCTCCGCACCAGCGTGTCACGGGGTGCATGCGTGAACCAACGCATGCCGCCGGGGCTTGCACGACGGCGACGAGAGGGAGTAGACGGTATTCGCACTGCGGGGGGGTGCCCCTATGGGTTTCGTCAAGCGGTGGGTAACGTCCGTGACGGCTGGTCTTGAGCCGGGGAAAGCCTGATTGACCAGGGGCAACG
>NZ_JBICXE010000054.1:0-38003 GCF_043200155.1 Streptomyces sp. NPDC048473 | reverse complement strand
CTTCCTGCCCCCGTACTCGCCCGAGCTCAACCCGGACGAGCTCGTCAACGCCGACCTCAAGCACAGCCTGCCCAAAGGCCACCGGGCCCGGAACCAGGCCGAACTCGCGGCCGAGACCCGCCGCTTCTTCCGTAGACGCCAACGCCAGCCCCACATCGTCCGCGGCTACTTCCACGGCCCCCACGTCCGCTACACCCTCAGCGAGAACCCTTTGAGTTTCTGATCAATATCGTCCGGCGCCACACGCGGGACGGCCGTACGATCCCACTGCTGCCGCGCTACGACTTTCACGAGCGATGCAGCAGCGTGCCCATGCCGTTCCTGTTCCAACGGCGGATCGGCACAAACCACGAGGTCATCTCCGACACTACCGTCGTCAACATGCTCAAACGCCGTTGCGGCGAACTCGCAGAACACCATCCCGCCTTCCACGCCGCCGACTTCACCCCGCATGACTTCCGACGACTCCTCGCCACCGACCTGGTGAACCACGGTCTTCCGATCCACATCGGCGCTGCCCTACTTGGCCACTTGAATCTGGAAACAACTCGTGGCTACGTCGCCGTGTTCAACGAAGACGTCGTCCGCCACTATCAGGGCTTTCTCGACCGGCGCCGCCAGGCTCGCCCCGCAGATGAGTACCGCCCGGTCACTGACACCGAGTGGCGCGGGTTTGAAGAACACTTCGACCACCGAAAGGTTGAGCTGGGCGGGTGCGCTCGGCCCTACGGCACCCCTTGTCAGCATGAACACGCTTGTTTGCGATGTCCCATGCTCAACATCAACCCCAAAATGCTGCCTCGCCTCGACGAGATCGAGAACGATCTCCTGGCTCGCCGGGCCCGTGCCGAGCAGGAGGGCTGGCTCGGAGAGATCGAGGGCATCGACCTCACCCTCACCTTCCTCCGTCAGAAACGCGAAGAGAGCCAACGGCTGGCTCGCATCGCACCGGTCAACCTCGGCATGCCGGGTCTCCGGCCCACAGGGTCGTGACCCACTGACAACCGGGCACCAGGCCCACCGGCTGCTGGTCGTGTCCGCACCCGTGACGCTCAGATGCGTTGCCACGCCGACACTGGCTGACGTGACAGGCGCGGCCACCGCCGAGACCAGCCGCTGATACTGACCGCCCGGGGGCCGCACGTCGGGACCGTCGATCCGACGAACCTACGCCACCGATAGCCTGCGTCATCATGAAGCGTGCATGGATCTTGCCGATGTTGCTTGTGGTCTGCGGCTCACTCGTTGCGACCGCGCAGGCCGTCAAGGGGTCCCCCGGAACCGCCGTTGCACTACTGCTGCCGTTTGTCCTGCTCGCAGGGCTGAACTCGCCGCTGGCGTTCCCACGGTCGATTGGTGCGGTCGAGGCACAACGCCGCAGCGCGGTCGACGGCCGGCCGATCGTCTACTGGCGGGCGGGCTGCAAGTACTGCCTGCGCCTGCGGATCCGGTTGGGCCGCAGCGCCCGCCAGCTGCATTGGGTCGACATCTGGCGCGACCCGGCTGGGGCGACGGCGGTGAGGGCAGCCAACGATGGCGACGAGACCGTGCCGACCGTCATGGTGGCGGGCCGACCACACGTCAACCCCGATCCCGAATGGGTGCGCGGACAGCTCCCCCCATCCACGTGATTGGGAGCGGTTCACCAATCCCGGGCCTGCGCCCCCAACGTCGGACGCTGATCCACCCTTGACGTGGTGCAGAGAAGGAACCTGAACCATCCCAGCAGCTCATAGGCGTACGAGCGGAGAGTTAGCGGGCTGGCGTCATCGGCCAGCATTTCGCGGAGAAATTCACTTACCTCCTCGACCTCTCCGCCGACCGTGTCGAGTAGCCGAAAAGGAAGCAGGGGGTCGTCGCGCTCCTCAACTCGCCCAACTCGCAACACAGCCAGCTTCGAAATGTCGCGGAGCCCAGCCTGATCGTCCACCCAGTCCTCCAGCAGTCGGAACCGCCCCTGACCTGGGATCAGAGCACGGATCTGCGAGGCGCCAACTACCTTGATCGCAAATGAACTGGAGCTGATCACGGGTCTTCGAACTTAACCGTGCCCGGTGGGCACGGTCCGCTGTCAGGGTCTTGACGGGTGCAGAACGCCCGTGACGCTCTGTGATTCTTCGAGTTGCGACGCTTGAAGGATCACGTGAAGGGCCACGGGCTTGTCCAACGATACGACGCGGCTGTTCGGCTTGGTCGGGGTGGAGGTGGTCGGCGTCGAGGTCGGCGCCGACGACATTCCGATGCCGGCCCTGGTCACCTGCGATGAGCAGGCCCGATGCTGTCCCGACTGTGGGGTGCGGTCCGGGCGGCCGCACTCCTGGGTACGCACTCGTCCGCGGGACCTGCCCGTGGCCGGGCGGCGAACCGGTCTGACCTGGACCAAGCGCCGATGGCGGTGCGTCAACGAGCAGTGCCGGCGCAAGACGTTCACCGAGGCGCTGCCGTCGATCCCACCGCGGTCGCGGTTGACGTCGCGGCTGCGTACCTCGGTCGGGGAAGCGGTCGCCGACCGCGGACGGACGGTGGTGCAGGCCGCGCGCGACTTCGAGGTGTCGTGGCCGGTGGCGAACACCGCGTTCACGGCCGCGGCCGAGGCTGCGCTGCCGAAGGACACGCCGCCGGTGACGCACCTGGGGATCGACGAGACCCGGCGCGGGAAAGCGAAGTTCCGCCTGGTCGAGGCGCCCGACGGCGGTGAGATCTGGGAAGTCGTCGCCGACCGGTGGCATGTCGGGCTGGTTGACCTGGTCGGCGGTGCCGGGCTGCTGGGGCAGGTCGAGGGCCGCACCGCGGCGAGTGTGTCGGCGTGGATCGGCGCCCAGACTCGCCAGTGGCGGGCCGGGGTCCAGGTGGTCGCGATCGACATGTGCACCGTGTTCAAAGCCGCGGTGCGCGACTCGCTGCCGCACGTCAGCACGTGGTGGCCGCAGATCCTCGCCGCGATCACGACCGGCGTCACCAACGCCGCCTCCGAAGGGATCAACAGGGCGATCAAAACCGACGCCGTTCATCTTTACGCGAACGCGTTGTAAGTCAAGTATCGCCGAACCCTGATCGGTAGATGCATAAAGGATTCATATAAAGCTGCTATGCTTCAGGCATGAGTCGCCGAGACGCCGCGCACGGCGCTTCCGATGCCATCGGGTCAGCCCTCTACGGTCTGGCCACCAGGGCCGTGAGACGCCTTCCCCGCGACATGAGCCTGACGTCCGCCGCCACCTTGGCCACCCTGGACAAGACCGGCCCGCGACGGATCACCGATCTGGCGGTGGCCGAGGGCGTCACCCAGCCCGCGATGACCGTCCTGGTCCGGGTGATGGAGGAATCCGGGCTGGTCGAGCGGAAGGGCGATCCGTCCGACAAGCGGGTCACGCTGGTGTGCCTGACCGAGGCCGGCGCGTCGTACGTCCGGACGCGACGCCAGGCGGGCGTCGACGCGTACGCGCGGTTGATCGACGAACTCACCGGTGACGAGGTCGAGGCCTTGGCAGCAGCCCTTCCGGCGCTGCTGCATCTGGCGGAGCTCGAAAGCCACGCCCGAGAGGAGTCGGACCGGTGACCGCGGCCCAGGCTCATGACCAGCCCATGAGCACTGCCCTGATACGTTCCGAGGCACGTCTGCTGGTCCCCGCCCTGATGTTCATCGCCCTGGTCGTGGCGGCGGTCGCCAGCCTCGGGACGCCGCTCATCACCAGCGTGGCGACCACGTTCCACGTCTCCCTCGACAGCGCGCAGTGGACGCTGACCATCGCCCTGCTCAGCGGCGCCGTCGCCACACCCGTCCTCGGCCGGCTCGGAGCCGGTCCGCACCGGCGGGCCACGATTCTCGCCACGCTGGCGATCGTCGTCGTCGGCAGCGCGCTCACCGTGCTGCCGCTGCCGTTCGCCTGGCTGCTCGTGGGCAGAGCGGCCCAAGGCGTCGGACTCGGTCTCACGGCGCTGATGATGGGCGTGGCCCGCGACCATCTTCCCGAGGAGCGCAGCGCGGCCACGATCGCCCTGATCTCAGTGGTCTCCATCATCGGAGCCGGCGTCGGCTACCCGCTGGCCGCGCTGCTCGCCGAGTTCGGCGGACTGCGGGCCGCCTACGGCCTCGGCCTGCTCGTCACCGCCATCGCCTTCGTGACCGCGTGGCGCTCCATGCCCGCAGCTCCCGAAGGCCGCTCCGCTCACGTGAACGTGGCCGGTGCGCTCGTCCTGGCGGGTGGACTGCTCCTCGTCCTGTTCCTGGCCGGCGAGAGGAGCCTGTGGAGCCGACACCTCGCCGTGGCGGTGACCCTTGCCGTCGCCGCCGTACTCCTGCTCTGCGTCTGGACCGTTTCCGAACTGCGAACCAAGACGCCCCTGGTCGACGTCCGGGCGGTACGGCACCCGGCGGTCGCCGGGGCGAACATCGCCATGTTCGTCGGCGGGAGCGGCATGTACCTCCTGCTCACGCTCATCACCCGCTACGCGCAGACGCCGCACAGCGCCGGCTACGGCTTCGGACTGACCACCTTCGTGGCGGGGCTGGTCCTCATCCCGTTCTCCGTGCTGGGGTTCGTCGCCGGCAAGCTCACGCCGCGGGTCCGCGAACGGATCGACGGCCCCCTGCTCCTGGCCGGCAGCGCCGCCATCGTCGGCGGCGGGTTCGTCCTGTTCGCCACCGCACGGTCCAACCTGGCCGAACTGCTCGCGGCCATGGGCGTGCTGGGCTTCGGCGTCGGCAGCTTCTCGGCCGCCATGCCCGGCGTCATCCTGGCCGTCACCCCCAAGAGCGAGACGTCGAGCGCCATGAGCTTCAACTACGTCGTCCGCAGCGTCGGGTACTCCCTGGGCAGCGCCATCGGCGGTCTGGTCCTGGCCGCCGGCACCGCCACGGGCCGCCTCTTCCCGAACGACGACGCCTACACGACCGCGGCGCTGGTCGGCGTCGCCGCGATGGCGATCACGACGATGGCCAGCCTCGCCCTCGCCCGCCGACGCTCACCCGAGACCAATCCGATCACAGCCCCAGTCGGTGTGCCGGGCCTGGGCCGGTCGAGTCGAACCGGAAGCTGAGGATCGAAGCCGTCCGACTTCGACGCCGTCTCCGTCGGCTCGCTGACCCACAGCGCGCCGGCCATGGATCTGAGCATGCTTCTGAGCATCAATTCCGAACACAGGAGGTACCGTGGTCAAGGGCTATTGGGTCAGCGCCTACCGCACCATTGCGGACCCCGAGAAGCTGGCTGCCTACAACAAGCTGGCTGGTCCAGCCGTCGAGGCCGCGGGCGGGCGGCTGCTCGCCCGCGGCAGCCGGGTCGTCGCACACGACGCCGGAATCGCCGAGCGCACCGTCCTGATCGAGTTCGACAGCTTCGAACAGGCGGTCGCCGCACATGCGAGTGCGGCCTACCAGGAGGCGCTGGCCGCACTTGCTGACGGCGTCGAGCGCGACTTCCGCATCATCGAAGGCCTCGACTGACGATCGAGGCTGCGTCGGCGACGAACACGAAGCCGACTGCGGGGATCACCCCGGCTCGTCAGCGCGCCGCACCGTCGCGAACAGCGTCAGGCCAGTGGCATCGGCGGTGATGTCCAGTCCGGCGACGGTTCCCGGCGGCGCGGCGGCACGGACGTCGGCCTCGATGTCGGCGGGGGTGCGTTCGACGAGGTTCCAGCGGCCGATGTGGGTCATCAGGGCGGCGTAGGGGTTCGGGGTCGCGATGTTGGAGAAGTAGAACGTGCCTCCGGGGCGGCACAGGCGGGACAGAGTGGTGCGGATCAGGGCTCGGGCGAAGCGTTCTTCGAGGTAGTCGAAGAGGCCTCCGGCCAGGACCAGGTTGAAGGGGCCGTGGTCGGCGGCCAGGTGGGCGGCGGTGCGCAGGACGTTGCCGGGGGCCGCGGCGGTCTGGGCGCGGGTTCACTTGGGGTTCCCCCCTCGACCAGAGACGCCTGGAACGCCGTTAGTTCGGTCAACAGGACCGAGCCGGGTGAGGTCGGCGGATCGGGTGCCGGCTGGCTGGAGGTCGGCGTACGGGTGGAGTTTTGCGCCGGCGGTTCCGTTCGTGGGCGTGCGGGCCGGTGCGTGGGCCGGCTGGGCGGGGGTGGGGGCGGGTTCGTGGTGGCCGAGGAGGTCGAGGACGGCCTGGGGGCCGTGGTCGCGGCGGGCTGCGGCGAGCTCTTCGAGGTTCCAGGCCATCTGTCCGACGACGGTGCGGCGAGGGCCGCGGGCTTCGACGGTTCCGCGGACGAGCAGCAGCCCGTTGTGGAAGATGGAGTGCGCGCAGTCCTCGTGGGAGTTCTCGAAGAAGGCGCAGTCGATCAGTCCGAAGCCGTCTTCGAGGGTGACGAAGATGACGCGCTTGCCGGACGGGATGGGCGGGGTCTGGGTGGAAGCGCGGACACCGGCGACCAGGACCTGCTGTCCGGGGTGCATTGCCTTGAGGTGCTTGGCGTCGGTGGCGCCGATCTCCCGGAGTAACCGGTGGTGGTGCTCCATGAGGTGCTGGGAGACGTCGATCTTCAGCACGTTGAGTTCGGCGTCGAGGGCCTCGCGGCTGGTCATCTCCCGCAGTCCGGACGGTTCGGCGGTGATGAGGGTGTCGTCGATCGGGAGCTGTCCGGCACCGGGGCGGGTACGGGTGTGGCGGTGGAGTTCGGCGGCCTGGAGCAGCAGGTCGCGTTGCGTCTGGTCGCCCTTGAGCTGGTCGAGCGCGCCGACCTGGATCAGGCGTTCGGCGATCGGCAGTGCCGGGTGGGCCCGCTGCCAGAAGTCCTGCAGGGAGTTGTAGGGCTGGCCGGCAGCGATCCGGGCGACCTGGTCCTCGCTGATGCCCTTGACCGAGGACAGCGACAACCGGACACCGAAGCCTGTGCCGGTCTTTTCGACCTGGTGCGTGGGCGCGGATTTGTTCACGTCGACGGGCAGCACGGGCACGTTGTGGCGGCGGGCGTCGGCGACGATCACCCGGAGCGGTTGTTCACGCTTAACTGTCGTGTCTCGTAAGCGGAGTTGGGCGAGGGCTCGAACGCATTTGTTGGGTGTTCTGTGCTGTGTCCCGTCCGTACGGTCGGGGGCATGGAGGTTGCGTTCTACTCGAGTGAGGGCTGGGAGTCCTGGGGGCTGCCGGCGAAGCCGGTGATCCCGGAGGGGATGGCCTTCCTCGTCGATGACGACTTGCTCTTCGAGGACGAGCGCGGGCTGCGGGCGACCACGGTGGGCAACGAGTGGCTCCGTCTGCGGCCGACGGAGAAGGGTCAGGCGCCCTCGTCTTGGGGTACGTACGCGCGGATCCTGCGGGACTGGTTCGTGTCGGCCCGGCTGCACGGGGTGGAGATCTTCGATACCCGGGACCGGCTGAAGGCTCTGCTCAGCACGTACGCGGTGGACCGTTCCAGTGGGGATCTCAAGCAGCGGCTCGGGGCCGTGACCTGGAACCAGCACATGAGCGTGCTCGGCAAGTATTACCGGTGGGCGGTCGACGAGTCGTACGCGACGTCGGTGCCCTTCACCTACCAGCAGGCGGCGGTGGTCTACGCGGAAACCGTCCGCGAGATCATGGTGAACCAGGCGAGGCGGCGGGTTCCGCATGCGCACGTGACCATCAAGTACCTGGAGGACGACTTCGCCTCCATGTTCGTGAACGCCCTGGCCGGGCTGAGGCCGGACGGCAGCGAAGACGACGGCCTGCAGCGGTTTCGCGGGAGGCACCTGGCCCGCAACTCCTCGGTGGCCGACCTGGTGCTGTCCTCCGGGACCCGCCTTCAGGAGTTCACCTACTTGCTGGCCTGCGAAATCCCGCCGCTACCGGCCGCTCCCCGGCTCATGCCGATCCCGTTTCCTCTCCCGGAGGAGATCACGAAGGGCAGCAAGTTCCGGGTGACATTGGTGAGTTACACCGCGCTGGCCCGCGTCCACTCCTACCTTGCCTTGGAGCGGATGCCGGCCTGCGAAGGCTCTGCTTGGCGGCCGCCGAAGCGGTGGGGCGAGCCGCTGTTTGTGACCGAGGTGAACGGCCAGGGCGGCCGGGTCAACGGCCGCTGGGTGAAGTGGAGTTCGCTGAAGCCGGCCCAGCGGCGCCGCCTGCTGGCCCCTGACGGCGGGTCGATGCTGCTGGCTGTCTTGCCGGACGAGGCCGGGACGGGGCAGACGCCCGCGAGCTTGGCGAACGCGGCCTGGGAGCGGATGCGCTCGGGGTTGTCGCCGACGGTGACCAGTACTTCGGCAGCGGTGTCCGCGCCGATGCCGAAGGCGTCGACCAGGTCGGGCGCGTGGCCCTTGGTGAGCTGCCCCAGCAGAACGTCGTGTTCCTTGACCTCGTCGTGGAGATCTTTCCAGCGGCGGGCCATGGCGCGTATGGAGTGCTTCGCGGAGGCTGCCGGGCTGGTCACGGGGCCCGGCCGCAGGCCGGCGCATCGTTCGATGAGGGTCATCTTCGGCAGGCCCTGGAGTTGCTGCCGCAGCTCGTCGGGGACCGTGACGATCAGGGCCTTGAGGGTGACCATGGCCTGGGTGCGAGCCTTGACCGCGCCGTCGCGGGCAATCTTGAGGTGGCGGATCATCTCGACCGTGCCCTCGCCACTCTTGGGAGCCGCGGTGGCGGTGCCGGCCAGGACCGCGCGGGCGGCGTTCTCCGCGTCGATCGGGTCGGACTTGCCGCGCTGACGGCGCACCCGCCGGTCGGGTCGGTTGACCTCGACCAGCTTGTGGCCGTGTCTGCGCAGGTGGGAGGCGAGTTTCGGCGCCGTAGGAGCCGGTGCCCTCCACGCCGAAGGCGAGGACCTGGCCGAACTGGCGGGCCCAGGTGTCGAGTTGTTCGTAGCCGCCACGGTCGGCGGGCACACTGGTAGTGCCCTGGACCCCGCCGACGACGTCCACTGCGACGGCGGTGTGCACGTACTTGTGCGTGTCGACTCCGACGACGACTTTCCCGACCGGTTCGGCCTGCAGGATGCTGGTCATGGCTGTCGGTTCCCCTCCCGGGAGCGGCGGTCAGCGCGAGACCGTCGGCCGGGCGGGAGGACAGGACTGTGACGAGTGCCTGGGGGCAACAGGCTTCTATTCGGTCACTGCCCGCGCGGTCGACGGCCCGCATCAAGCCCGCCGCCGGAGTGACCGACAGATCAACAGCAAGGACACCCGAGGGGTCGGTCGTAACACCAGTCAGGCCGCCCCGGCGACGGTGACCCCATCCTCACAGTCCCAGCACTGGCCGGTGCGGCCGACCGGCAGCCGGATGCCGAACTGGTCAGCCAGGGAGGCGAATTGCTGACTGGTGTACTGACGCCCGTGATCGGAGTGGAAGATCACCGGACGGGTGGGGCGACGCTGCCGGCAGGCGGCCTTCAGAGCATCGGCGACCAGCTCGGTCCGCAGGTGATCGGCCGTCGCCCAGCCCACCACCCGGCGCGAGGCGATGTCGATGACCGTGGCCAGATACAGCCAGCCCTCGCCGGTCGGGATGTATGTGATGTCGCCGCACCAGCGAGCGTCGAGGGCCGCTGCGTCAGGTCGGAAGTCCCGGACAATGAGGTCGGGCCGCATGCCGGCTCGTGGACTCCCGGAGGTCCACCTGCGCAGATCATGTTTCATGAGTTGTTGCAAACAACTGGGCGCCTGAAACAGCCTCATGAAACAGTCTCGGCTCGTGAGCGACGACTTCAAGCGCGTTGAATCGCACGACTGCCCCATGTCCACCTGTGCCGCCCCCGCGGGCTTCCCGTGCCGCGCCGGCAAGGGCAAGGTGGCCATCCAGTACCACACCGCCCGCTTCCGCCTCGTGCCCCAACTCGCCAAGGCCCTCAGCGTGCCGACCCCCGCCGTACGCAAGCCGGGCTCCGCCTGGATCGAAATGCCCCGGCCCGTCAGCGCTGGCGCCGAACCAGTCGGACACGTCCGCCTCGGGTACGCGCGAGCGTCGACCGCGCGGCAGTCCCTCGACGCACAGCTCGACTCCCTCACCGAGGCCGGAGTCACCCGCGTCTTCTCGGAGAAGATCTCCACCCGCGCCACCAAGCGCCCGGAGCTGGACGCCGCGGTGAAGCTCGCCGGGGAGATCCGCTCATCCGGCGTCGCCGTCACCCTCGTCGTGCACGAGCACAAGCGGCTCGGCCGCGGCATTGAACTCGCCATGCTCGCCGAGGAACTGAAGGCGAGCGATGCCGGCCTGGGTCTCACCGGGAAGCTGAAGGGCTCGCACGACCCGTCCGGCATAGTGTTCACCGTGCTCGCCGCGATGTCCGGCATGGAACGCGAGTACATCCGTGACCGCACCCTCGAAGGCCACGAGTCCGCCCGCAAGCGCGGCAAGATCATCGGCGGCGCCGGGGTGACCGACGACGACATGCTGTCCATGGCCCTACACCTGCGCGACCAGGAGATGAGCCTGCGCGACATCGCCAAGCGGCTTGTCATCACCACGGGCGCGAAAAAGGGCCAGCACCCCTCGCCCGCCACCGTCATGCGGATGCTCCGCGAACACGACGAGCAGACCGCCCCGACGGTGAGTAGGTGATCACCCCGCTACTTGCGGCTGGTGCCTGAGCTAGGACACCGGGGCCTGTACCGGCTGTTGGACAGCGCTCCCAGGCTGCGCGTCGACGCGCCCATGGGATCCGGATGCTCTACGACGGCGCAGCCATGGCGGTGAGCACCGTCGGCGATCCGGCTGATGCAATCACTTCGGCCGGAACTCGTGGCCATCCCACGGCTGCCTGGGAGCTGACGGCCCATTCGGCCAGCCTCAGCACGGTCCGAGCATGGCTCCGTTTCATGGAGGGCGACCCGCTGATCGATGTCTCACCGTTCTGGGGCGGGGATCCTGTCTGTGTCGTCTTCACCGCCGCGGAGGGGTCCATGGCCTTCCCGGTGCTCACCTGTCCACCGGCGCCCCGGCGCTGACGACGCTGGCGGCCCGGCGGCCGTACTGCGTCCCGTCACAGGACACAGGGCCCTGTCCCGCACGCTTTGTCAGTGGAACCAGACCATGACCGGGACACGGATCTCCTTGGCGTCCCGCATGACCATGTACTCGATGATGACCGGCTCGCCCGGGACTTCGAGGGAGTACCGGACCCCGAAGTCGTCCATCGCGTCGCCGGGCGGCCGCCTGCTCAGATCGATCGCGCCACCGACCTCGATCGCCAGGGCCCGCAGAAAGTTCACGGTTTTCCTGCGGAGATCGACGGGCATGTCGAGCACGGTCTGCGCCGGGATCTCCTCGGTCCAGACGGTCCAGCTCACTGAACTCCGTCCACGAGCAGATCGTCGACGGAGACGAGAGAGTGGCCGGCCGCGGCATTGGCCCGGCTCTGGGCGGCAGCGGGGGCGCGGTGGAGCATGGCTACTTTCCACCACTGGTGCATCACTGCCGGTACTGCACTTTCCTCGGCGGCCAGGACTTCGGTGTAGAAACGGGCGCGCTCGGAACCGGTCAACGCGTCACCAATCGCATTGATGGTGCGCGGGATACCGGTGATCCTGGGGACCGCGGGGTGCTCGGGCTGAGCCGTCACAGATCTCTCCTTCGCTCTGTGCTCCGAGTGTCCTACGAGAGGGCCCCGATCGGGAACCGATGTCTGTTCCTCGGATCGGATTTCGGCGGCCGGCTGCTGAAGTGGTGGGCGGGGTAGGCCCCTGTATGGTTCCGAAGCTTTACGGCTACCGGATCACAGTTCTTCCTCTCAGGCCCAGTCGATGGTCCGGCGGTAGTCCGGGTGTCTCCGTCGGCGGCGACGATTTCGAGGAATGCGGGCACGGGGGTGTCACTGTCTCCGGCGGTGACGCGCACAACCGCCCGCGGGCGCACTGGCTCGGGGAGGCAGATGCCTGGCAGTCCTGGCTGATCGGCGCTTCGACCAGGGGTGATCGGGCGGCGGAGCCGTGGTGTCGGTGGCATATCGGGGGCTGTCGGTCCGATGCCGGTGGGGTCCGGCACCTTTCGAGAGGTCCTGCCGGGTGCCCATCCGGCTGTGGGTTTCCGCTTTCCTCTCTTCACCCGAGCTCAAGGAGCGCACATGACGATCACTGTCCGACCGGGAAGCACCGTGATGTTCACCGGCGATTCGATCACCGACTGCCAACGGCTGGCGAGCGAAGACGGCCTCGGGTTCGGCTACCCGCTGCGCGTCGCGGGCGAGTGGGGACTCCGGCACCCGGACCGCCCCGTGACCTGGCTGAACACCGGGATTGGCGGCAACAAGGTGATGGACCTCGAAGCCCGCTGGCAGGCAGACGTGCTCGACGCGCGCCCGGACGTGGTGTCGATCCTCGTCGGGGTCAACGACATGGGCTGGCACACGCTGGACCCGAAGGGGTACGTGATCCCCGTGGAGGAGTTCGAAGCAGGTTATGACCGCCTGCTCGCTCCCCTCGCCGAGGCGGGCACGGAGCTGATCCTCATAGAGCCGTTCCTCCTGCCGATCCACGGCGTCGTCGAGGCCGGTGCCGGAGTCGCACTCATCGGAGAGGAAGAGCGAAAGCAATGGCGCACCGACCTGGACCCGAAGATCCAGGCCGTGCGCAAGCTCGCCCGCAAGTACGGCGCACATCTGCTTGATGCCGACGGCATGTTCGCCGAGCTCGCCGCGAAGACCGGGCAGGAGTACTGGGCCGCGGACGGCGTGCACCCGACGCCGGCCGGTCACGCCGCACTCGCGGCGGCCTGGCTGCGCCTGGTCGCGTGACCGAGCCTCGCGATCGCCCGCGACACTGACGATCGCGAGGAGCTTCGCCGGGCGGGCGCGACCGACCGGCTGGTGCCCGCGTTCTTGCCGGTCCTGATGGTGAGCTTCTTGGCGATCTCGGGGACGGGGACGCCGCCTTGCACGGGCGCCGTGGCGGGCCTTGCCGGCGGCGGCCCTTCCGCAGTGCAGTTGGTCGCTTTGGCCGAACGGCTCGGCCTGCTACGGGAGTTCCAGCCGACGATGCCGCGGCCCCGGCCTGGCGGGTCGAGGACGCCGGCAGGGCGGCGTACGCCGACGCGGTGTCGGAGTACGCCGAGCGGGACGGGCTGCGGAAGGCAGCCCGCGCGCTCATTTCGGGTCGCGGTTGAACTGCGCCGTCGACCAGCGGTAGCCGAGCACGGTCAGGGCGACGCACCAGGCGATCGCGATCCACCCGTTGTTGCCGATCTCGGTGCCGAACAGCAGGCCACGCAGGGTCTCGATGGCCGGTGTGAAGGGCTGGTACTCGGCGATCGGCTGGAACCAGCCCGGCATCGTGTCGGCCGGGATGAAGGCGCTGGAGATGAGCGGAAGGAGGATCAGCGGCTGTGCACTGTTGGCGGCCGCCTCGGCGTTCGGGCTGGCCATACCGATGCCGACCGCGATCCAGGTGAACGCCAGGGCGAACAGTACGAGCAGCCCGAACGCCGCCAGCCATTCCAGGGCGGTTGCGTCGTTGGACCGGAAGCCGATGGCCACGGCGACGGCACCGACGAGGACCACGCTGGCGATGCACTGCAGCACGCTGCCGACGACGTGCCCGATGATCACGGAGCTGCGGTGGATCGCCATGGTGCGGAAGCGGGCGATGAGACCCTCGCTCATGTCCATGGAGATGTACACCGCGGCCCCGATCACGGTGCTGCCGATGGTCATCAGCAGGATGCCCGGGACGATGTAGGCGATGTATTCGGAGCGGTCGGCGCCGCCGCCGCCGATGCCCGCGCTCATCACGTCGCCGAAGATGTAGACGAAGAGCAGCAGCAGCATGATCGGCGCGAGCAGCAGGTTCAGGGTTCCGGACGGGTAGCGCCGCGCGTGCAGGAGGTTGCGGCGCAGCATCGTGGACGAGTCGCGTACGGCGAGGGTCAGGGCGCTCATCGGACTGTCTCCTTGGGCTGGTTGGGCTGGGTGGGCACGGTGGTGGGGGTGAGGGCGAAGAAGACGTCGTCGAGGTCGGGGGTGTGCACGGTCAGCTCGTCGGCCTCGATGCCGGCGGAGTCCAGCCGGTCGAGGATGGAGCGCAGTTCGCGCTGGCTGCCGTCGCTGGGGATCTGCAGCGCCAGCGCCTCGTCGTCCCGGGTGACCTCGCGCAGAGCGGAGGCGGCGGACTGGTACGCGGACGGGTCGGAGAAGCGGAGCCGCACATGCCCGCCGGGGACGATCCGCTTCAGCTCCTCGGCGCTCCCCTCGGCGGCGATCTTCCCGTCGTTGAGGACGGCGATGCGGTCGGCGAGCTCGTCGGCCTCGTCCAGGTACTGGGTGGTGAGGAAGACGGTCACCACGTCGGAGACCAGCCCGCGGATGATCTGCCACATGTTGTGCCGGGAGCGCGGGTCGAGGCCGGTGGTCGGCTCGTCGAGGAAGATGATCCGCGGATCGCCGACCAGCGTCATGGCGAGGTCGAGGCGGCGCTTCATGCCGCCGGAGTAGGTGGAGGCGGGCTTCCTCGCGGCATCGACCAGGTCGAACCGCTCCAGCAGCTCGGCGGTGACCCGCCGCCCCTCGCGCTTGGACAAGTGGTGCAGGTCCGCCATGAGGAGCATGTTCTCCTCGCCGGTGATCAGTCCGTCGACGGCGGAGAACTGCCCGGTGACACCGATCGCGGCACGCACCGCCTGCGAGTCGGCGGCGACGTCGTGGCCCGCAACCTGGGCCTGGCCGCCGTCAGCGGTGATGAGCGTGGACAGGATCTTCACGGCAGTGGTCTTGCCGGCGCCGTTCGGCCCGAGCAGCGCGAAGACCGACCCGGCCGGGATCTGCAGATCGATGCCGTCGAGGACGGTCTTGTCGCCGTAGGACTTGCGCAGACCGACGGCGGAGACAGCGGCCGACGACGCGTGACCGCCACTCTTGGATGTGAACATGACAGATGAAGGCATGGAGCTCTCCCGTTTGAGACAGAAGCGACTGGGGGTGGTGAAGTGAGGGCGGCCCTTCCGAGGCCCCTCTGGGGCCAGACCGGGCGCGGCGGATGTCGACGATGCCGCGCCCGGCGCGGGTGCGGATCTAGGCGGTGCCCTCGATCCCCTCCGGGACCTCACCCTCGGCGCGCGCGATGTCGTCGGTCAGCTGCTTCCGCGCACGGGCGGGGACGTAGCCACCCTCCGAGTAGTTCTGGGCGAACGCGTCGACGAACTCCACCGGGTCCTCCCCGACGATCTCGCGGATCGCCGTTCCGCTCGCCGCGGCCTGCTCGAACAGGTCGGCGAGGTCTTCGAACATCGCCGCATTGCTGTCGCCGTCGGTCGGCACGAAGTGCATCAGGTGCCGCTCGATCGCCTCGACCGTCGTGCGGTAGTTCTCGGGAAGCTCCTTGACGCGCGCCTTGTAGGCCCTCCAGCGCTTCTTGGGTCCGATCACCTTCGAGATGAAGCCACTCTTCTCGACATCGGACATGGTTACTTGCCCCCTTCGCGGAGCTGTTCCAGTCGTTCCGTGAGGAAGCTCCACGTCCTCCAGAACTCTTCGAGGTACTTCTGTCCCTGAGCGTTGAGGGAGTGCACCTTACGTGGCGGCCCCTTCTCGGAGGGGACCTTCTCCACGTCGACGAGCCCGCGCTTCTCCATCCGGATGAGCAGCGCGTAGACGGTCCCTTCGGCGATGTCGGAGAAACCCTGCTCCCGCAGGCGTGCCGTGATCTCGTAGCCGTAAGCGGGCCGGCCGGACAAAGACGCGAGAATGATGCCCTCCAGCGTGCCCTTGAGCATCTCTGTCAGCAGTTTGGCCATGGAATACCTCCTCTCTGCGCTAGTCAGCGCCGTTGAGTACCAGTACACCGTAACGCTGACTACTGGTACTTAGCAAGACGGAATAGTGGAGGCGCAAGCCGGCACCGCAAGCGCTCAGTTCGCTTGTGCTGACGGATCACTGCGAGCCGACCATGACCAATCTCGGCGCCAACCACGGTTCCATTGATCCCCAGGGCCGTAGTCGACGGCGACCCCGAGCAGGGTGAGTCGATAACCGGCGCGGCCGTGCTCGCCGACATCAACGAGCTCCCGAAGGCCGTCGCCATGCTCTGCCGGTCCCCCTGAGCACCGACCCGGACGGCCGGGCAGTGTCAGACCCGGCTCGTAACGTCGTGAACGAGGGCTTGGACCTGCCGGGCCCCTGTTGCACGGGAGCAGCCGTGGGTGAGATCAGAGTGGACAGCCAGTACCTGGACCGGCTGCTGACGGACAGCACCAGCTCGTACGGCGCCCCGTACCAGGAGTCGTTTGCCGAGCTCGCCGTGTCCCACCGCGGCCGGCCACCGGTGGAGATCCTGCCGCTGCTGCGCGCTGCGGCCGACCGCGCTCTGCTCGGGTTCGCGCCCGCCGATCTGCGCGAGCAGGCCGAGGCCATCAGCGCGGGCCGCCCGTACGTTCTGCGCGTGACTCCGGACTGACCTGTGGCGATGTCAGTCCGTCATGTCACCCTGTACGGGCCCGGCGGCACCTCACCTCGAAGCCGATGCTGTCGCCGGGCATCGCCCAGCAGCACGTCACCCGAGCGGGGCGAGCCCTCCTCGCCGTGAGCGGTACCGACTGCCAGGAGGAGACCGTCGCCCCCGCACGGGTTCGTACGGTGGGAGCCCTGGTGGCCGAATGCGACGAGGACGGCACGGCGCTGCCTGCCTCGCTGAAGCGGGACCCGGGTGCGGTGGGGCCGAAATCGCTGTTGACCGAGATCACCAAGCTGACCGACGTACGGAAACTCGGGCTGCCCGAGGGGCTGTTCACGGACTGCTCGGAGAAGTTGGTGGCCGCATGGCGGGCGCGGGCGATCAAGATGTACCCCTCGGACTTCCGCGACGCGAGCGAGGACGTACGGGCCACACTGCTGGCCGCGCTGTGTGTGTCCCGGCAGGCGGAGATCACCGATGCACTGGTGGAACTGCTGGTTGCCCTGGTCCACAAGGTCAACGCCCGTGCCGAGCGGCGGGTGGAGAAGCAGCTGACGGCCGAGCTGAAGAAGGTCCGGGGCAAGGAGGGCATCCTCACATCCGATGCGTGCGCATGTCGCACGCGACCGCGCTGCGGTCGTCACCGTCTCGGTCCCGCGACGGCGTAGGCCGCGGTGCCGGCAACCGCGAGGACCAGGGCCGTCCAGGTGCCCGCTGCCGTGCCGGGCGGCAGCAGCATCCAGCTCGCCACCTGCATCGGCGCACTCGTCGGGGGCGGGGCAAGGAACGAGAACGAGAGCCAGGCGAACGGCAGCGTCCAGGCGTACTGGCCGCCCGAGAGCGCCGCGCCCAGGGCGACCAGTCCCATCAGGCCCGCGCTGTCCCGGACGACGAACGCGGTGGTGGCCATGTCCTCGCCCATCGCCTGCACTGTCAGCAGCACCGTGCCGACGACCGCGCCGCAGAGCAGCACGTGTGCCGCTCTGCGGGGCACCCAGCGGGTCGCGGCCGTCCGGTCCAGCGCGAGGTCCTGCCCGCTGAGCCCGATCGAGGCTGCCATCGCCCCCGTAGCGAGGACGAGCACGGGCAGCCGCGGATCACCGGGCCCCCCGCTGCCGTTCCGGGCGAGTGCCCACACCGCCACCGCGCTGATCACCACCGCGGCGAGCGACGCGGGTACCTGACGCGAGCGCGCGTACAGCATCAGCCATCTCACCGGGACGCACCGCCGTTCAGCGCGTCGAACGCTTTGCCCTTGCAGGAGAGCGCGGCGGCGCGCATCGCGTTGATCCGCGAGAGCTGCTCGGCCCGCGGCAGCGCCTTGAGTTCCTTCCACACCGGGCGGGTCTCGGCATCGACCTCGCGGCGCAAACTTGCTGGCAAGGTGCCGGGAAGCAGCCTGAGGTCCCCGAGGACCCAGCCCACCGCGACGGTCTGCGCGAATTCATCTCCCCCAAAGCTGCTCCAGCCGACGGGGGAGCACCCTGGCACCATGCCTTTGGCGATCAGGGCCCGGGTCAGCTCCTCGCCCTTCGCGGCGGCGATGATGTCGTCGTCGAAGTCGAAGAGCACGGTCTTGCGGGACCACTGCGGCGTGGAGCCTTCCGGCAGTACGGCGGTGTTCTCCCGGACCGAGACCGGCGCCTGGTCGCCCAGGGCGCCACGCAGCAGGCGCAGCGCCTCCTTACCGGGGCCTGCGAGGTCGGCGAGTCGCGCCTGCTGCGTCTTCGTCACGCACACCGGGCCGTCGCACACCAGCTCCGCGGCGGCCTCGTCGACGACATACATCCGGCGCGGGTCGGAGGGAAGGACGAGCAGGGCGATCACCGCGCCCGCCAGGACGGGCGTCAGGGCGATCAGCCGGGCGCGCGGGGTCGCGGCGACCAGCAGCGCGAAGCCGGTCGCGGCGATGGCGAGCAGCCAGATCGTCTGCCCGATGTGCACGGGGGCGGAGAGCGTGACGAATACATCGCGCACCTCCTGCACCGCCGGTGACAGCAGGGAGACCCGGTTCGGCTCCGTGCTCTGGAGCCCCGTCGCCGTGGTCGTCTCCGTCCGGCCGAACGACATCTGCATGAGGGCCGTGAACACGAAGGCGCCCATGGCCAGCGCGGGCGGGGTGAGCACGGACGGCAGGGCCCGCCCGGCCCCCATGCCCAGTACGGCCCCCGCGACGAGAGAGAGTGCCCCTACCAGCGAGATCGGCAGCCACCCGAGGTGCGTGTACTCGGTGTTGGCGACCGCCTGGACCGCGCCCACGAGGACGAGGAGCGCAAAGGCCGAGGCCAGCGTGATCGCCGTCGTGCCCGCCAGCGTGGCCGCGCGGTGCCGGGCGGGCCGCGGCGTGCTCGTCAGCAGCTCGGACATCTTCGAGCGGTGGTCGCGCAGACCCTGCAGCGCCCCGAGCCCCACGGCGAGCGGCCACAGGTAGAACAGCAGCGACCGGGTCCACAGGGCCATGGACGTCCACTGGGCCGTCCACGCCGTGGTGCCCGTCCACCACGGTCCGGGAATCAGGTACAGGAATGCCAGCGCCGTTGTCAGGACCACGGCGCCGGCCCACGGGGCAACGGAGCGCTTCAGCTCGATGCGCAGGACGCGGATGTTCACCAGGCGCCCCTTCCCTGCTCGGGGTCGAGCAGCAGCGCCGAGTAGCCGCGCTCCAGCGGGCTGTTCCCCACGTGCTCGGGGCCGCCCACCGAGGCCAGCTCGTCCGGAGGTCCCTGGAAGACCAGCCGCCCCTCGGCGAAGAGCACCACGTCGGTGCAGGCGGCGGCGACGTCCTCCACCAGGTGGGTCGAGACGAGCACGCAGGTGTCCGTGCCCAGCTCCTGCAGCAGCTCGCGGAAGCGCAGCCGCTGTGCCGGGTCCAGGCCGACCGTCGGTTCGTCCAGCAGCAGGATCGTCGGGTCGTTGACGATGGCCTGGGCGATGCCGACCCTGCGCACCATGCCGCCCGACAGGGCCTTCATCTTCTCGTCGGCGCGGTCCGCCAGACCGACTCGTTCCACGGCGCGCTGCACGGCGGCGGGGATGTCCGCCTTGGGCACCTCCTTCAGCCACGCCATGTACTCGACGAACTCGCGCACCGTGAAGCGCTTGTAGTAGCCGAACTCCTGCGGCAGGTAGCCGATCCGGCGGCGCACCGCCCGGTGCTCGCCCATGCCGCCCGTGGACTCGCCGAGCAGCTCCAGGGTGCCCTCGGTGGGGCGCAGTACGGTGGCCAGTGTCCGGATGAGGGTGGTTTTGCCCGCCCCGTTGGGGCCGAGGAGTCCGTGTACGCCGGTGCCCAGCGACAGGTCGAGCCCGTTGACGGCCATCCGGTTCCTGCCGACCCTGACCTTCAGCCCGGTGGCCTGGATCTGCCAGGCGTAGGCCGTTGGTGCGATGTCGGTCGCGCTTACCGCGGACATGATGTGGTGTTCCTTTCCGATGGTCATCGATGGGCTCCCAACACGGAGTACGCGCCCCTGCGTGCGATCACGACAGCGGTACCGAGCGCGAGGACCAGTCCCCACACGGGCAGGCTGCCCGTCTGCAGGGCGAAGGTCGTACGGCTGGTAACCAGGGTCGGCGCCACGACCGCGGTGGCCCATACGGCCGCCAGCGCGACAGCGGCGCGGGTCACGCCGACGACGCCGCCGAGCGCCAGGGTCGTCGAGGTGAAGGCCAGACAGGGCAGCAGCCACTGCGCGGCCGTCACACCGGTCACCCATCCGGCCACCAGCAGCGCGGGGACGACCACGGCGAGCACGGACGCGGTGCGCCGCAGCACCAGGTACAGTCCCGCCCTCGGCGCGGAGGCCGTCAGCTCGTACGCCGGGTCCAGGCCGCGCGACCACGACGCCGCGACGCCGAGGACGGGCAGGATCGGGGCGAGCAGCAGCACCAGCGACACCTCGCCGAAGCCGGTGTCGACCACGTCGAGCAGGAGCGCGAGCAGTGTCACGCTCACGACCATGGCCAGCCACGGCACCATCGTGGGCGTCATCCACCTCGACAGCCACGCCGACCAGCGCCGTTGGCGCGGCATCGTGGCGGTGGCGGCCAGCTGGGGTTCGAGGTCGGACCACACGGTGCCGACCAGCGCCGCCACGGCGGGCGCCTCGGCAGTGACGGCGGCCGACAGCCGGTCACGGCACACCCCGCACGCCTCCAGATGGGCCTCCAGGGCCCACACCTCGTCGGCGGCGATGTCTGTTTCGCCGCGTGCGTAACCGTCGATGATTTGCATCGACGCGTGTTCCACGCTCATGCCAGCGCCTTCCGCATCGCGATCCGGGCCCGGCGGGCACGGGTCTTGACCGTGCCCTCGGGCAGCCCGAGCAGGACCGAGGTCTCCCGGACGGACAGCCCGTCGAGCACCATGGCCTGCAGTACCTGTCTGAGTTCCGGCGCGAGGCGCCGCAGCGCGTCGCCGACGTCACCGCCGACGGTCGTCGCGAGCGCCTCCTCCTCGGCGGCGGGCGCCGCGTCGGGGAGAGCGGCGGCCGCCGGCGGCTCGGCGTGGTGGGCCCTGCGCCGGAAGGCGTCCACGAGGCGGCGTGCCGCGATCGTCCACAGCCATCCGGCGGCCGTCCCGCCCGCCGAGGACCCCGCGAACGCGCCCGCCGCGCGCCACACCGCCAGATACGTCTCCTGCATGACCTCGGCGACGATCTGCTCGTCGGCGCAGCGACGGCGCAGCCGCAACGCCATCCACGGCGCGGTGCGCCGGTACAGCTCCTCGAACGCCGCGCGGTCACCCCTGGCCACCAGCCGGACGAGATGCTCCTCGTCCAGCGCGCGCGGTGCCTTCCTGACTGATCTCACACCGGCTAGACGCCCGAGCCGGGCCGCAGGTTTTCCCCCCAACGTGATCCCCGCCACATATGGGAAAACCCGTGGGCTCCACTCAACTGAAATGTGCCGCCCCGGCGGCATCACCGTGCCGGACCGGGAAGGGCAAAGTGGCCATCAAGTACCACACCGCCCACTTCCGTCTCATGTCCCAACTCGTCAAGGCGTTCAACGTGCCGACCCCCGCAGTACGCAAGCCGGGCTCGGCGTGGACCGAGCTGCCCCGCCCCGCGAGCGCCGGCACCGAGCCGGCCGGCCACGTCCGTCTCGGGTACGCCCGCGCCTCGACCGCGCGGCAGTCCCTGGATGCGCAGCTGGACTCCCTCGCCGAAGCCGGGGTCACCCGGGTCTTCTCGGAGAAGATCTCCACCCGCGCCACGAAGCGGCCCGAGCTGGAAGCCGCCGTGAAGCAGGCCGGGGAGATCCGCTCCTCCGGCGTCGCCGTCACTCTCGTCGTCCACGAACACAAACGGCTCGGCCGCGGCATCGAACTGGCCATGCTCGCCGAAGAGCTGAAGGCGGGCGACGTCGGCCTGGAGTTCCTCACCGGGGAACCGAAGGGCTCACACGATCCCTCCGGCATCGTGTTCACGGTTCTGGCGGCCATGTCCGGCATGGAGCGGGAGTACATCCGCGACCGCACCCTGGAAGGCCACGAGTCCGCCCGCAAGCGCGGCAAGACCATCGGCGGCGCCGGCGTCACCCACGAGGACATGCTGTCCACGGCCCTCCCACCTGCGCGACCAGGAGATGAGTCTGCGCGACATCGCCAAGCGGCTCATCATCACCACGGGTGCGAAGAAGGGTCAGCACCCCTCACCTGCAACCGTCATGCGAATGCTGCGCGAACACGACGAACAGACCGCAGCGATGACGAGCGCATGACCGCCGTCAGGCGACCCAGGTCGCAACTTTGCACCGTGGGTCAGAGATGGGAGACCAGGGCCGCCAAGGCGTGGTCCACGCTGGCGACTGCGAGGAAACCCCGGCCGGGGCACCGGTGCTCACCCTGGAGCGGGTCCTGGACGCAGCGCAGCACCCCGGCACCCGGCTGTGCGCCTTGTGCGGCGCGGCAGCCGAACCAGATCCCGTCCTCAAGGGCTTCGAGCAGGGCTTCGGCGGCGTGGACCAGGGCATGTCCGGTGGGTCGAGGGTGGTGCGGGCGCTCGCCGCGAGGCATCGCCACCCGCCCGATAATCAGTGGAGCCGCACTTCCGTGTGCCGTTACCGTGCTCCCGCCCACAGTCGCCCTGTCAAGGACGTGCCGTTGTACACCAAGTGAGACCCCCCGAGCGCTGATCCGTCGCGCGTCGCACATGTGCGCCGCGCTCCTTTTCGCTGCGGTCTTCTCACTGGAACCGGTGTATCTCTGTGTCCAAGAACTGGGTGGTCGTGCCCACCTGCCTGCCGATAGTCCTCCGCCGTTGCCACAGGTGCGCCTCCGGGCGCTTCCGGGCGAACGGCAAATTCCGCGTCAACGCGAACCACAAGCTCCTCGACGCCTGGCTCCTCGCACTGTGCACCGAGTGCGGGGACACCACCAAGCTCACTGTCCTGGAGCGGATGAACGTGCGTTCCGCACAACCCGAGCTCCTGAACCTGCTGCACGACAACGACCCCGGCCTGGCAGCCGAACTGCTCCAGGACCCGGTCGTACGGCGCCGCGACGTGGGCGGCTCGGGCCGAACCGAGCGGCCGGCCTGGCAGTCGCCGTACGGTCCGCCGCCGCACCGGGCGCACCGCGGCCGGTGGGCGCCTGTGCCGGTGTTGGCCAGGTCTCGGTCCGCTTTGCGGCGCGGATACCTGTGCGGCCGGTGCGACTGATCGCCGAAGGTTTCGGCTTTTCGCGAGCCGAGGTCGAGAGACCGCTCGCCGAGGGGAACCTCGTGTCGACAGTCCGCCTGAGCGGCAAGCTCTCGGGCGACTTCACCTTCACGCTCAAGCGCTGAGTCCTTCCGGCCCAGGGCCTGTCCGGCAGTATCCGATCCGCCGGACAGGCCCTCGCGCTCGGACGGCCCCTCGGGGCCGGGATCGCGGGGGGATCGGTGTGACTGAGCGGCTTAGTTGGCCGGTCTGCGCATCACAGAGGCCCACGCAGTCTGACGCGAATCCCGGCGTCTCCAAGAGACCCGATCCGCTTGTGTGATGGGATTCCACCAGCTCTCGCAGAGGGCGGGGGATACGTCGCAGCAACGAACGGGGGAAGGGGAGAGGGGCCATGACCAGCGGGCACCAGACTCACGGGGCGGCCTCCGGCCCGCGGCCGTTGCAGGCGCGCGCCCTGACACGTGAGGCAGGGCGGGCACGGCAGCTCCTGGCCGCCGGACAGTGGCGCCCTGCCGCGGCGGACTCCGAAGCAGCAGCGCGCGTCCTGGCCCGCCTCGCAGCCCCGCTTCCGGCCCGGCGGCGGGCAGCGGCCACACGGATGCTGGCCACGGACCGGGACCGGCGACTCCAACGCATTCTGCGCACCACCCTCCACCACCTCGACGCAGGCGCCGTCAGCCCGCCCGCAGCCGCCCTCCTGGCCGCCGTCGCCCGCACCTTCCTGCCTTGGCACGCCACCCCAAACCCACCGCGCGCAGCGGCGGCCCCGAGATATGGAACTCAGGCGGGGACGGCAGACGGCCTGGCCATGCCACCGACAGAGGTGGGCGAGGCCCTGCTGCCCGATCTGATCGCACTGTTCGCCGTGCTGGCCTCGGCGAGCCCGCCCGGGATCGTCCCGCTCACGCCCCCGGTCGAGCCCTGGCAGATCCGGTACGCGGGCCGCTTCCGTCGTTACGGCAGACCCGCTTTCGGGGTGTGGACGGCCGAGACCGTCAGTTGCCCGGCGTGCGGAGGCAAGGCCGGCCCGTGGACGGTGACCTGCGACTGGCGCCTGATCTCGCTGGGCTGCCCGTGCGGGGTGGTGACCCACGAGCACGGCCTCGCCTTCTCCGAAGTCTGGCTCCTCCTACCGGACACGTGACCGGGCGTCGCGCCCGACCCGCCCGCACAACGACGCTCAGTTGGCCAACTCGAACGCTCACTGGCCTGGGAGACGCGCTGGAACAGGTGAGGCAGCGGCGGGCCGAAGGTGCGTTCGTAGCCGTCGTAGCGGCTCAGCAACGGGCCCTACCCATCAGGGTCCTTGATCCGGCGGATGATGCGGGTGAGGACGGCGACCAGGTCCGGGTCGGCGGGGATGACTCGTCCCGATGTCAAAACTCATGAGCATCACCCGACCTGGATCTGGGTGCCTCCCAAACCCGTGAACAACTGGCGTCACCACTCGGTTCTGGCACACATTCCGTGAAAGATCTTGCTGGCTCTCGCCAGCGGTAGCCGCGCGTGTCGTGTGAGCTGCGCGGACCACGCTTCACCGGGGTCCGGTGAGGCCGGACTCGAGATCGCTCACGGAATGTGTGCCAGAACCCACCACTCGTGAACAAAGCCACGTGTGCCGATTCCCGAGAGCGCCCGGGTACTTGCGCCTGGCCATGTGCTGTGCGTATGCGGCTCATACGGTGGGCCAGGTGCCGAGTGCGCGGGCCAGCCGGTCACTGTGCTCTCGGGCGGTGCCCTGGGCCAGGCGCATGCCGGACCGTGGGCTCATGGGCCCGTCGCAGTACAGGATTCCGGGGAAGTGCTCCTTGCTGCCGGAGAGCGGAGGTGGTGCGGGAAGCGTCCATTCGGCCGGCTCCCACAGAGGGTGGTCGACGAGGAGTGCTTGAGCCGGCTTCGGGGCTTCACCTGCCGGAACGCCTGCCCGTGTGAGGGCGTCGCCAAGTATGTCGGCAGGCTTCGTCGGGCAGGTTCTCGTCGCCGAGCGTGGGCAGCAGGAGCAGCAGGCGGGCGTGCTCGGCGTGGACGCCGGGGGCGTCCCGGTTGGGCGTGCGTGCGATGTGCGTGAGTTCTCGCCAGGAAAGTCCCGGGCCGGCCTGGTGCCCGTTGATGGTCGCCAGGTGGCCGTGCCGTCCCCACTCGGGGTGGGTGATGAAGTACTCCGTTCCCGGGTCGCCGGGAAAGTTGCAGCCAAGGACTGTCGCGGTGTGGCCGTCTGCGAACGGGATCCGGAAGACCGGCCACCGTTCCTCGTCGTTCAGGGCGTCGTACGCCGCGTCCGTGTCTGCCTCGCCGACGCCGAACCACTCCGGATCCGGATCGTCTTCCTCGGTCTGGCAGATCCACAGCAGGTAGGCGGCCCAGAACCCCGGCGGCGCCAGCAGTTCCTCCCCTGTTACGAGCGGGTCGTTATCAAATCCATCGATCAGCACCGGTCGGGCATGTCAGCCGAGTCTGGCAGGTCGCTCACTGCCCCGAGGACTCGCGACCGCGCCCAAGCGCTGCACGTCCTCAGAGGGCACCGCGGGTACGGCGACGGTGCTGGACATCTGCTGCTCGTACGGCATCAACGCCGCCCTGCTCAACCACCACCTCACCTTCGACGACCTCTGCGCCCACTACGCATCCGCGCAGGCCGCCGCCCTGACCACCGCCGAGCTGATCAAGTGGGACCGGGAGTTCTACGCGGCGCACCGCCGCGCGGACCCGGTCCGTGTCATCGGGCTCGACGCCGCCCCCCGCGCCGTGTCCTACGCACACGCCATCGGCCTGCTGGACCAGGCGTTCGCCGAAAACCTGGAAACCGCACCGGCCAGCCCCGCCCTGTGCCACGCTGTGCGCCACACCTGTCTGATCACCATCACCGGCGGAGCCAGCTTCCTGTCACCGCGCACCTTCCAGCCACTGCTGGACAGCATCCCCGGCCCGGTCTGGGTCGCCGCGTTCGTGCTGCGTACCGGCTCCTACCAGCGAATCGCCGACTTCCTGAAAACGTGCGGGCTCATCACCGAGGAGACCGCAGACCGCACCTTCCCGCAACGCCGCTTCACCAGCGCCCAGGAACAGAAGTACGCCGTAGACGCAGTGACCGCAGCCGGCGAAGATCCGCGGGGCAAGGAGGCAGACGGTTACTTCCACACCACGCTGTACCTGTCACGCCCCCCAGCACACGTGGCACAAACACCACTCGCCGCCCTGATCCAGTCACCCTGACCGGCGAGCCCCCGCTCAGCCCGGAAGATACGGGTGCGCCGGGCCGGTCAGGCGCGGCTCGGGCATTGAAGAGCCTGGCGTTGACGCGGAGCTGCCCGCAACTCTGTATATCGCCGGGCTTGCGTTGATACGGACGGAGCGTCCTCCGTCGCCGGCCTGCTGGACCGGCCACTTCCCGGAGCCGGCAGGCGCGGACCCGGCGAGGATGAGTCTGGTGATCGAGCTGGCCGCCCGCCGGAAGAGTCCACCCTCCAACTCGCTCACGACGTTGTGAGCCGTTTCGACGTCTTCGTCGACCGAGCCCTGGAGTACTGCCGCACCCGACTTCGGGAACGACACTTTGAACTCACAACCGAGCAACTGAGCCGGCTGGACCTTCCAGGGTTGCCACTGGTAGTTCCCGAAGCAGCGGTGTGGGCCGACCAGACCTGGGCAATCCGCTTCGCCGAGAGCGGGCTCCGACCGGCGGACCCCTACGGAATCCTCGTGACCTTCAACGGAACACAGCCTGTCGACGTCCGGGGCCTCGACGACGAGCAATGAACCGCTCGTTCTGCGTCACGCGGTAGGCCCCAGCTGCGGCACGCTGTGAAGCCGTCCCGGCCTGCTCGGCTCGTGCACGTCGTAGGGCAGCGGCCTCGGTGGCCGCAGTCCGACGACGGCGCTGGGCGCTGATCGCCTCGATCGGGGACAACGCATCGTCCAGCACCGTCTCCGCATCGGGGAACACCTTGGCACCGAGCGCGCGCATCGCACGGGTCTGCCACTCGAACGCCTCTGTGACGGCTGGGGCCGACCGACGGCCGCATGCGCTATAGTTGATCTTGAAAGTTCGCCGCAACTCACGGCGACTGACACTGCGTTGGTGGTCCAAGGAAAGACACCCCGCTTCCTGCGGGGAAATGCAGGTGCAAGGCCTGCCCAGCGCTCGCTCACGAAGCCCTTCCCTCCGCCGGGGGAAGGGCTTCGTCACGTTCCCCGCGTGCCCTGGAAAACCAACGCGCGGCCTTGACCCACGAAGACCCCACAACAGCGAACGCGAGGCGCGCGGCACCGTGATCCACCAGGTCCGGCAGGCCTGGGCCCACCTCGCCCTCGGCGACATCAACGCCGCTCTCGATCTGGGTCACCAGGTCATCGACACGATCGGCGTGTCGACGCAGCGCGTCTCAGCGGACCGTCACGTTGAAGACCGGCGAGGCCGTGGTGCCGCTGACGATGCGCAGGTCGTTCTTGCCCTTCAGTCCAAGCTTGACGCCGAGCGAGTAGGAGCCGTCCCGCGAGATGCTCGTGGACGCGGGCAGGCTGACCCACTTGCCGTGCTGCTTCTGCTGAAGGGTCACCTTGCTGCCCGCTTTGAAACCGGTGGTCTGACCCGTGACCCGAAACAGCTGCCAGGCGCGGACGGAGGACACCGACGGCTTGGCCGTGATGCCGGCCTTGGCAGGCGCGGCCTTCTGTGCGACTACGACAGGGGTTGCGGTGTGCGCGGCCGGGGTTGCTGCCATCGCGGTGCCCATAAGGGCGAGGGAGGCCACGCCGAGGACACCGACGACGGCAATGCGCAGAGAGTGCTGCTTTGAGACCATCACAGATCTGTCCCTTTCTATGGTGAGAACAGTCTTTCGCGCCAAAGGACAGCTACGTGTCGATTGGCGTAGTCACTAGAAACGACGGCACAGCGGAGACAGACGTTCATCGGGACTCTGTCGCTGTCTTGTAACAGCCGAGCGAGGCCGGGGCGATGGCGCCTGGAACAGCTCTCGACGGTGTCGGGTTCACCGAGCGACGTGAACTCCTTACTGCCGTCGGCGCAGCGGATGTCGGCGTTGCCGGTGACGTGGTCCAGGCCGAAGGCGCCGACCGGCAGGCCGTGCCGGACGGAGACCGTGTTGTAGGAGTCGACGGCCGGGTTGATGCGCGGCAGGGTATGCGGAGGCGTTGGCCGAGGCCCGCGCGGTGCGGGCCGGCCGATCGCGTGGAACAGCGGACCCCTCTTTCCAGCCGGGACTGACCGGGCGAACAGCTCGGTCAGTTGCGTCGTTCTGCTTCGGTGATGCGGAAGCGTCAGGACTCGGTGCCGGTCTGGATGAGAGTGCAGCGGAAAGTAATCCGGTCGGCGATGGCCGCGCAGAGGCGGGGGTCACCGAAGGTCTTGTCCCATTCGGCGGTGACGATCTTCAGCCTCAACGAGCAGAGCGGCCTCGAGCCTGTCGGGCACAGCTTCCGCCAAGTCGCCGTGCGGCGGATGACCATCACCCTCGCCCCGACCCGCCGCTTCACCAACATGGCCGCCCCGGCCGCTCCTCGACAAGTTGTTGAGCTTTGCCTGTTCTTGGCGCGGATTGGGGGACGTCGGCACGGCTCACCTCCGCTCTCGCGGAGAGGACGTTCGTGCCCGTGTGACGGCGTCGTAGAGGTACTTCGGATCGTCGGCGTGCAGCCTGATCACCCGTACGAGGCGGGCGGTGCCGATTGACCGGTTCGGCCAGTTCGAGAGTGAGGGAGGTCTGGGAGCCGATGGCCAGGTTCAGCTCGTCGTCCTTCTTCTCGTGGCTGAACAGTGTCTCGCGCCGGATGGAAGCGATCTGGGCGACGGGAACACGGATGTCGACATGGGCTGCCTGCCGCACGCGCAGGACACCCTCGGCCAGGACGTGCGGCCGGGTGAAGGCGGCCGCGTGCATGCCGAGGACGAACAGGACGGTGTAGACGTCGACGGCCAGAAAGACGGCGTGGATGACGGGCCAGTTGGCGAGCACGTACGACAGGGCGACCGTCTCGGCCACGCACGCGAATGTGAAGCCGTACATCATGGCGGCCTGGTCGCGGGCGTGGGGGAAGACTGCGTCGGCCTCGCCGACACCGTGCGGACGGCGTGCGGCCCACCGGACCAGGCTCGCCATGATCCGCGCCTCGTGCGCCACGTACCGCGCCACGCGCGCGGGTACGAGCTGCGCGAGCGCCTGGCGCCGGGACAGTCCGAGCCGCCGTAGCCGCAGCCAGACGTACGCCTCGGCGCCGAGGAGTACCGGCAGGAGCAGCTTGCCACCGAGCAGAACGGTGTCGGGCACCGGAACCCCGCTGATCAGGCAGACGGCCAGCACGAGCTGGGCGGGCACCGCGATGGCGCGCAGCTTCCGCAGGGCCGGCCCCCGCGCGGAGGTTTCGGGCTGGGGCAGGGACGCCCGGATCTTTGACGTCGTCATGATTGTTCTTCCTGTCGTTGCTTCACGAGTTCCATTGCACGGCGCACTGCAGCCGATTGGGCCGGTGCCAGGTCTGCGAAGATGACGTCTGTCAGACCGCCGCCGGCCTTGTCGGAGAAATGCACGACCACGTCGTCGGGCAGCAGGGCCGCCAGCGCGGCGGCGGCACCGGTCACCCGGGGGTCGTCCGGCTCCTTACCAGCAAGGGCGGCCAGTAGGCCGTACACCTCGCCCGCGTGCTCCGCCATCCCCTGCAGCGTCTCCACCAGCCGGAACCGCTCCGCCTCGGGGGCCACGCTTCAAGGAGGGCCAGGACCTCCCGGTCCTTCACGGCCATTGGAGAGTCCGGCATCTCGCCGAGGCCCGCCAGCAGCCCGGAGAGCTGCGGCGACAGTGGCCCTTCGGCGGCCGGCCGCCCACCCCGCGCCTGGGCCAGCAGCGCGGCGAGCCGCTGGCGTCTCTCCCGGATGACCGCTTCCTGCCGTCCGAGGTCTTCGTCCAGCTCCTGCAGGACTTCCACCAGCTCGCGGCCCTCGTCGTCCGCGAGGACGTCGCGCACCTCGTCGAGGCCGAGGCCGAGCTCGGTCAGGCGCCGGATTCGGGCGAGCAGGACGGCGTCCCGGATGCCGTACTCGCGGTAGCCGTTGCTCCGTCGTACGGGTTCGGGCAGCAGCCCGAGATGGTGGTAGTGCCGCACGGCCCGAGGGGTGACCCCGATGAGGGCGGCGATCTCGCCGATTCGCATGAGTGCAGTAGAAACTCTGACGTCGCGGCAAGGTCAAGGCGGCTTGAGCGGCGGGCGGTGCGCCCGGCAGGCCGTGACGGAAGGGCCGGGGGAGAGCCCCCGCGGGCTTCTTGACCTTGCCGCGGCGTCAGGGTTTCTACTGAGTGGCATCCGGCCCGGAGCGATCACCGAGCTCGCGGCGTCATCCCGGAAAGGACACCGAGATGACCACCACCGCCGAGAAGAACATGGCCCTGCTGCGCGCGGCATACCAGTCGCTGGAGAGCGGTGACCTCGACGCGTGCGTAGAGCCGCTGACGGAGGACTTCATCGCCAACGTCCCCGGCCTGCCCGACCCGCTGCACGGTCGGGAGGTCTGGCGGCAGGGCGCGCAGGCCATGCTGGAGGCCTTCCCCGACCTGAAGATCGATGTCCAGACGTGCTCGGCGCGGGCGACAAGGTGACGGTGCTGGTCCACTTCCACGGCACTCACCAGGGCGCGTTCCAGCAGTTCGAGGCAACGGGCCGGCAGGTCGCCTACCGGAGCATCGAGGTCTACCGAATCGAGGGGGACCAGATCGCCGAGGAGTGGGTCGCCCCGGACATGCTCAGTCTCATGCAGCAGATCGCGCCCGCCCCCGCCCGGCCACTAACCCAGGAGTGACCCTTTTACGCAGGTCAGGGCTGCAACACACCGCGTTACAGCCCGATGTCGCACCCCCGTCGCACTCCCGGCCCACCCGACTGCGCTGACGCTGGGCATCGAGCCACGGCATAGCAACGTTCCAAGTCACGGGGCGACTGTCAGTCTGGCCTTCTCCTCGCGCCGCCCCGTGAGGAGACCCCCCCACCACGTCCGCCCCTTTTCGCCTGAGCTGCTGCCTGTGCTGCCGCAACATCCCCCTCGCCCAGGACGTCCACGAGCTGGATGCGGAGTGGCAGCGCCGATTCCCCGACATGGTGGGGAACCTCGCCTGCGCGCTGCGCGCAGCGGCATCTACCGTCGGCCGGACCGCCGTATCCCGCTCTGCGTCCTCGGACCCATGACTGAGCGGCGGCACTCTGAGTTCACCACCGCCCTCGTCCGCTACGCCGGCGCCCTCTGGCATCCGGAAGCCGGCCACTGACCCTGTTGAAGCTCGGGCAGCACAGCGATCGCATAGCTCTGTGGCCAACAGACTGTCGACGGACTGGCCAACTACGAATCGACGGATCACTCTGACCTGTGGGTTCGTCCGGGAGCCCTGGCCAGATAGCGCCCGAGTCCACAGAGATGGGGTGATGGCAACGGCAAACCGGGATGTGCACACTTCCGTAAGGCGGTGTGCATGGCGGAGACGACCTACTCGATCGTGGAAGCCCGCGCCCGCCTGGGCGCCATCGCGCGCGAGGTCAGCGCCCCCCGCCCGACCCTGCGACTGTCCCGCGACCTCACGGAAACCATGGGCGGCACCCTCGAACCCGCCGCCTCCGGGCCCGCGTTCGCGGTGACGCTCACGCTTCCGACGGCGGCACCCCGGATGGCGGCCGGTCGGTGAGCGCTCCTCCCGCGAGGTGTTCTCAGCGGGAGAGGGGGAGCGTCAGCTCGTACGACATTTCCTCGCCGCCCCTCAGATAGGTGAAGGTAACGGCGAGCGAACTCGCCGCGTTCGGGATGGCCGGCTGGCCCGTGAGCTCTCCCTCGGTGACCGAGCCGTCGGGAGGGGTGCCGAACACCCCGCCCCAGTCGGTGTACTCGTTTCCCAGGTCGTCCCGTGCCTCCAGCACAGGGAGGAACGGCATTCCTTCGCCGGGATCCTCTGGCAGGGGAGGGGTGATCGTGTATGTGAGGGTGAACGACACCTCGTCCCGGGTCAGGCCGAGGAGCGCGAGCTCGTGGCGGCCGTCGAGGATTCTCAATGTGGCGCGGGGGTTTGTGTCCATGGGGCGGGTCACGCGCTTCCGGGTTCGGGGAGCAGGCAGGTGATGCGGTGATCGGCCGCGGTTCAGGTGGCCGACGTGAAAGCAGCTTCGCCGAGCGAGATCGTGCAGCGCAACGGCCAAGGCGTACACATAACGCTAAAGCCGGTCAATGGTGCCTCATCGCAGGGGACTTGGAGAGTCCACTTCCTGGCTTTGTAGGCAGTACTGCTCGATAAAGCCAGTCCGGGGCATCGGTGGCAGGCACAGGCTGGATCGGCGGCCCCACATTGGCGAGCAGTTCCAGGAGGTGGGCGCGGCGCTCCGTGTACGGGCGGCTGCGGAGGTCCCCGATTGCCGGGTTCGGGTGCTGGATCACGTCCCAGCAGGCGTATGAGGCTGGGTGCCGGACCGCCAGGGCCCGGGCTCGGCTCACGGACGACGCGGCCCGGGACTGCGCGGCTGCGAAGTCCAGTTGGCCGTCCCGCCAGATCACCGCCTCGCCATCCAGCACTGTGCCCGGCCGGAGTTCCATGTTCTCTGGGGGAGAACTGGGACACAGCGTGGTTCGGTGAGGAACGGTGCAGCTCAGCAGCTATGCGAATGACCGTAGCGTGCACGACAGGTGTGGTGCCATCGCTGGATCGGGTGACCGCCTCAGGACCTCGCTCGTGCAGCACGGGTCCGGCGCGATGGGTTGCCAGGACGGATGACCAAAAGTGGTGTTCGGCTGCATGGAGTAATGCAGCCCTGGAATGATCCACTTTGGGCCGCCGACGGCTGAGAGCCGAAGCTCAGAATGAATGTGTGAACCCCAACCTGGTAGTGCACTTGCTAGCGTGAACCCCTAAGTGATGGGGTCGCCTTCGGGGGGTGCGCGCCTGTCGCCACGGCGATTAGCGCTGGTCACGGCTCCGCGGGTGGGCGAGGCGTTCGAGTCCTGGGTGGACCGGAAGGCACGCGTGAACCGGTGTCCGCCGGCCGAGGTCGCGACCATGATGGGGCTTGGCCTGCGGGGGCTTCTGCGGATATGCGGCCTCCCTTGTTCGGAGTGCGGTCCGACGAGGGGGGTCCTCCGGTGAACGGTGTTCGCGGCGACGGGTGTGCCCGATGAGCTGGTCGGCGGAGGTCCAAACACTAATGATCACCGGAGTCACCAGGGGGAGCCCGCAGCATGACCGGCACCACGGAGGCCCTTGGCGGGTCGGCTGCAGTCGACGATGCAGCACGAAGCGTCACGCGCCCGTTCTACGTATACGCCGTGCTCGCCAACACGCTGTTCCAGCGCGGCGTATTCGTCCTCTTCCTTTATCAGCGAGGTTTCTCCGCCGGGCAAGTGGCCCTACTGCAGACACTGCTCTACCTGGTCAGCGGACTTGCGGAGTTGCCGACGGGAGTCATCGCCGACCGAATCGGCAGGCGTGCCAGCATCGTGATCGGCCAGGTGCTGATAGCTGGATGTCTGCTCGGTCAGGTGGCGTTCTCCAACTACTGGGTGTTCCTGGCGCTGTTCATCGGGCAGGGCGTGGGCATGGCATGTGTGTCCGGTTCGGACACCGCCCTGCTGTACGACCTGCTCGTGCGTCGTGGTGCAACGGCCAGCTACGTCAAGATCAAGTCCCGGTTCACCATGCTCGGGACGGTCACCTCGGGAGCTGCCATCGTCCTCGGCGGCCAACTGCAGCAGATTTCCTGGGGAGTCGTCTACGTCGGTTCGGCGGCGTGCCTCGTCCTGGCCGTGGTGGTGCTGATGTCACGGGTGCCCGAGATCCGCGGCGCGGACGCGGTGGACGAGCAGGACGGAGCCGAGGAGGAGCACGGCGACGCCACAGCTTGGCGGGCGATGCTTCGGGTCGCCACGCCGGCGCTCGTGACGCTTGTCGTGGTGTCCGGATTGATGCATGCGGCTTTGACGCCGTACATCATTTTTACGCAGAAGACCCTCTCCGATCAGGGAGCGGGCACCGCATTGGTCAGCGTGGTCATATCGGCGGGATTCTTCGTCGGCGGACTCACTCCCTTGCTGTCGGACCGCGCGGACCGGCGCATCGGGTATCGGGTCATCGTCCCGGTGTCTCTCCTGACGCTCGCCGTGGCGCTCGGCCTGAGCGGCCTCGGCCTTGTCTGGGTCACCATCGCCGCGTTCCTGGTCCTGGTCGGAATTCCCGAGATCACCGCCGTGATCGTGGACAACGTGTTCAACGAGGCAGTGCCGTCGCGCCACCGGGCGAGCCTGCTGTCGATGATCGCATTCGTGGAGTCGGCGCTCATCGGCATCGGCTATCTCGTCCTCGGCGCGCTCATGGACGGGTTGGGCTCCAGTGTGGGCATGGCCACCTACGCCGCGGTCCCCCTGCTGGCATGTCTCCTGTGGCTCCCGGTGCTCTTCCGAGGGGCACGGGTGACCACCGAGATCGAGAAGCCCGCCGACCAAAAGGCATCCTGAAACAGGCCATCTCGTGCAACTCCCCTGCCCGGTGGCGGGGGCGTTGCTCGTTGACATGTCGCTCCCAGCGGCGACGGAGCTGTCTCGGGGCCCGCGGAGTCGAAGTGATGGAGGGGCCGGTGCCCGGACTGCTCGCCGACGGCGGTGCAGTCGGCGGGCGGCGGGTTTCTCGGCAAGGGCTTCGACGGAGGCTGGGAAGTGCGGTGCCAAGAGCCGCTACAGCAGGACCATGCGCGAGCGGCAGTTGTCCAATCTGATTCTTTCCCGCTGTCTCGCCTCGGCTGGCAGAGGTTCATGGAGTTCATCGGCGGTGCCGACGAGATCCAACTCTGGGGCCGGGGTTTTCCCGGGGGCCGGCAGGCCCCCGGGAAAACAGTGCCGTGACCTCAGCAGGTCAGAGCCGGTGGTTCAGGGACCGCGTGAGTTCCCGGTTGGCAGCTCGGGCGGCCTCCAGCTCCTCCGTTCGTTCGTCGAGCTCGCCGCGCTTGTCGGCAAGGTCCTGTTCGAGCAGGGCGATCCGCCGTTGGAGTTGGTCGATGTCAACCGGGGTCCCGAGCCCGGACTCGGCCCGGACACCTTCACCGAGCTGGGTCGACAGGCGTTTTTCCAGCTGCCGGACCCGTGCGACGAAACGCTTGTTGGCCTCCAGCGCGTTCGCGAGATCAGCCTGCAGCGAGGCCCGGCTGACCGCCGCCATCCGCCCGCTCTCGACGGGTGTGCTGGCAGCGACGTGGACTCGTTCAAGCAGGTCGGGGTGGCGGTAGAGGAACGTCCGGTCGACCCGGGCCGCGCGGGCGAGACCGGAGACGGTGATGTCCCCGCCGGACTTCACTGCGGTGTCGATGGCTCTCAGGACGCGCTCGCGGCGGCGGGCCGAGTCGGCGCTTTTGCCGTCACTCAGGGCGGTCATGTGCGGGCCTTTCCGGCCGGAGATCGGGCAGGTCCTGGCGGACTCGGGGCAACCCGAGGGACACGATCTGGCGGGTCCGCCGAACGACAGTGACGGCGTCCTTGATCTGGGTTCTGTCTTCGTCGGTCAGGTCATCGAGGTCGTCCCGGACACGCTTGACCAGCCGCCGAACCCGGGTGATCTCCTCATCCGAGGGCATCGCCTCGGACTTTGCCCAGGAGTCAGCGGCGAACGCGGTGAGGCGTTCTCGGCTGCGCAGGAGATCGGCGAGGTAGGCCTCCAAGTCGGGGAGGTAGGACACGTCGGTGCGGAAGTGCTGACAGCCCACGCAGCGGAAGCGGACGGGACAGTCATGGCCGCCGGCCGCGACGTTGGAGGGCTCAGTGCACAGGCCGTAAGGCACGGCGACTTCGCCGACCGACCGACGGGCGTGCTCGCTGTCGAGGAGTGCTTTGGCCTGGCGTCATACCCGGCTCCCGTGCCGGTCGAACTGCATCGTGGTGACACGGTCAACGGCTTCCCGGCGTCTCTTCTCGCCGACCCGGTAGTACCCCTGGGCCGTACTGAGTTGAAGGTGGTCCATGAGCTCTTGCAGCACCTCGGGGGCCACCCCGGCGTCGGCATGACGCTGCGCGTAGCTGTGCCGGTAGGCATAGAGGAAGACCTTCTCTTTGCTGAAGACGACCCGCTTGTTCTCGCGTCGGCCGTCGGCGTCCACGAGGACCGAGATGTGGAATTCCGGTAGGCCGGTGGCCCAGGTGCGGTGCCAGGTGCCGACGAGGTTCTCGCTGATGGACTTGGTGCCGTGCGGATTGCGCATCTGCGTGGGGAGCAGGGCCAGTTCGGTGGGCGGGGTCTTCGGGAAGCGCGCGCGGACCGCTTCCTGCTGCCTGACGATCAGTTCTGCTGTGCTGGGAGAGATGGGCAGCCGGTGGGACTTGTGGTTGTCGTAGACGAGGACCGGGTGGCCATCCGCGTCAGCGTCCAGACATTCCAAAGGGAGGGAGCTCACTTCCTGCGGGCGCCGCCCGGTGTCGATGATGAGCTCCACCGCGATCCGGATGTGCGGCGGAGCGATGGCATCGAGAGTGTCGAGCTGTTCGCAAAGCTGCCGCATCACCTCCGCAGGAAGATCCTTCCCTGCCTCGGAGTCCTCCGCCTCGTCGGGGACGTCTTCGCTGCGCAGGACGAAGTCACCAGGCAGCCCGGCCAGGGGCTGGCCAGGGCCGGTGAGGCCGAGCGAGCGCATGCGGTGCAGCGCCTGACGGCACCGGGTGACCGCCTTGTGGCGGCCATCGGCCGACACAAGGCCTTGCTCGTGCAGGTAGGCCATCCGGTGCAGGAAAGCGACGACGTCGGCGCGGCCGAGTCGCAGCATGTCGTCTCCCTGGTCTGCACGTTGCAGCCGCAGGCTCTCGGAGAACCTCGCCAGCGACCGGATGCCGCACTGGACGGTGGTGTGTGCTCGCTTGCCCCGGTGCAGCGGAAGTTCCTGAACAGCCCATGCCTTGGTTGCCTCCCGCAGCCAGGGCTGGCTGAGCTCGGTGAATCGGATCGATCCGCCGTTCATCCCGAAGGCCTTCAAGTCCCAGAAGTCCTTGCGCCGTTCGGTTTCGGGGGTGGCGCTCAGCCGGCAGATGCTGGCGGTGAACGTGGCGACCAACTGGTGCTGCAGCCGGGTCGGGCCCGCAAGGTCGATCTCCGTCAGGGACGGTGCACCCTGACGGCGAGCGGTGGCGCAGAGCGGTCGGAGTGAATGGTCCTTGGTCTTGGCCCCGGACCGTGTGCGTTCCTGCAGCCCGAAGATGACCTCAGCAATCAGGAGCTCTGGCAGACCCTTCAAGCTGATCTCATCCGTGATCGTGACGGGCGCCGTTGTCCTGCGCCACATCTCCTCGTCCGTCCTGCTCCCTTCGCGGAGCTCGACGAGGCGACGATTGCGGTGGGCCATGCAGTACGGGGTGCGGTCGTAGTCCTTCTCCCGGTCACAGGCCACCACGACACAGATCCCGAACGACGGAAGCCCCTTCACTCCAGGCGACTGTACGAACTCCTCCACCGAGAAGCCGCTGACCCGCTGCTGGTGCAGGTGTGCGTAGCAGAATGGTTCTCCGGAGCTCTTGCACGGCCGCGGGCAGTCCCCGACCCGGCACGAGTCCTTGCCGACATACCGCCAAGTCCTCGTCGCCTTCGCGAGGAACTCCTCGACCGGCAGTCCCGAGTCCTGCCAGTGGAAGTCGCAGGTGTCGCACAGCCCGTGGGCCATCGCGAACTTGAAGGACGTCTTGCGGCAGCCCTCGACCCGGCAGGCAACCCCGCCGAGCTGAAGATGGTCCTTCGGGAAGATGAGCCGCTGGACCGTCCAGTCCCACTGCATCAGCTGCAGGAACGACGGCTCGATCGCTCCCCGAACCAGTTGCAGGCGCCCACCCTGTGTGTCCGGGGCTGTTGCCCAAGCAGGAGCTTTCATCGTGCTCCTCCTGTGGGCTCGAGCCGCGGCAGCCCCGACCACGGCTGGTCGGACGGGGCGTGTCCGAGGTGACAGGAAATTCGAACAAGCGGTGTGCCACGAACGCTGAGAGGAGCTTTATGTAGGCGAAGTTCTGAAAGCGGTGCTGTGCAAGAGATGAAGGTATGGCCCT
>NZ_JBICXE010000053.1:0-39049 GCF_043200155.1 Streptomyces sp. NPDC048473 | reverse complement strand
AGCCGGACAGAACAGTCGCAGGACAGCCCAGCAGGACGTCAGTCAGACCCTGAGCCACGACCACCGGAACCCGCTACGAGTATCAATGTCAGACCCTCCCCGTAGCGTTTTCCTCGTGGCCGGCACAGCGGGTGCGGCCATCGAGGGGAGACGTCTGTGTACCGGCAGGGTGATGTACTGATCGTGTCGTTGGAGGAGTCGGCGGTGCCCGCGCATCTTGTGGACGCGCCGGGTGAACCGAGGGACGGCCGGGGGCGGATGATCCTCGCGCTGGGCGAGGTCACCGGCCACGCCCATGCGGTCCAGGGGCCGGGCCGGCTGATGCGCGAGGCGGGTGCCTTCGGGCCGATGCTGCTCCATCTCCCCGAAGGCGGGCGGGTGGTGCACGAGGAGCACGCGGCGATACCGCTGTCGAAGGGCTGGTACCGCGTGGTGCGCCAGCGGGAGTACGCGCCGGGGGCGGTCCGCATCGTCGCGGACTGACACGGCCGGCCCATCCGGGCAGCAGCGGATCCGCGAAGCGGATCAGAGATCCGAAGCACGCAATCACAGAACACCGAACGACACCGAATCAGGGGACGGGGAAGACCGATGCAGTACGTGGACTCATGGCGGGCCGTGGCAGCGGCGACCGGCGCGGCGGACCGGGCCGCGGCCGAGGACGGGCTGCGGCTCGCCTACCGCAGCGCAGGACTTGCCGAGCCGGAGCGGATCGTCTGGGTCGACTCGCCCAGGGCCGCCGTGGAGGCCGTCGAGAAGCTCGTCGATGCCGGACGTTCGGTGCGCGACGAGATTCGGACCCGGCCGTGGGCGCAGGAGCGGCGCCGGATGTACGACGAGCTGGGCCCGGCGGGCTGGTCCGCCCTGTGGTCCGCCACGGGGGCGCAGCTCTGGGAGACCACGGCGGCGCTCGCCGAGCGGATCAGGAGCGGCGTCGTCGCGGACCTCACGGAACGCCCCGAGGACGAGTCCGATGTCCGGCTGCTGTTGCTCGACGCGGTCCTGGGCCAGCACGATGCGGCCTGGCTCGCAGCGTTCGACGGCCGGGGCGACCGGCTGGACGGTCTGGCCGAGGTGGCCAGGCACGCGGGCTGGTGGTGGCCCTACGAGCGTGTCGTGGTGATCAGCGAGCGCCCCGAAGCACTCCACCGGGACGAGGCGGGCCGGCTCGACCGCGGGGACGGCCCGGCGCTCGCCTACCGCGACGGCTTCGCGCTCCACGCGTGGCGGGGCATGCCCGTGCCCGCCGAATTCCTCGCGGAACTGAACTCCCTGACCCCCGAACGGATACGTGAGGAGGAGAACGCGGAACTGCGCCGCGTGATGCTGGAGTTCTACGGATACGACCGCTACCTCACCGAGTCGGCCGCCGAGCCGGTCCATCGGGACGAGACGGGCATCCTCTGGCGGATAGCGATGGACGGCGACGAGGACGTGGTGATGGTCGAGGTGGTCAACTCCACCCCGGAGCCGGACGGAACCAGCCGCACCTACTGGCTGCGGGTGCCGCCGACCACGAGGACCGCGAAGGACGGTGTGGCCTGGACCTTCGGACTTCAGGGGGATGCGTACGCACCCCTGCGCCAGACCTGACCGTCGGCGGCCCAGCGGGCCGAGCGCCTTTCAGGTCCTGGCGTTGAGGTGGGTTCGGATCTTGATGAAGGCCGGGACCAGTGGCGCCGGGGGGACGGAGGTCGACATGACCTGGGAGGCGAAGTGCGCGACGACCAGGTTCAGTTCGGGGGACATGAACAGGCGCTGTCCGTGGATGCCGCCGGCCGTGAAGGACTTGTAGGGGTCGTTCAGGATCCACCAGAGGTCGTGGTACGAGAGCGTGGCTGGTGAGTCCGGGGGTGCCGCCGGGAAGCGGACGCGGCGGGGGTAGCCGTCCGGGGTGCCGGTGGCGATCGTCGTGGCGATGCTTCGGGCAGGATCTGCCGGTCACCGATGGCGCCGCCGCAGCGGATCATCTCGCCGAGCCGGGCCACGTCACGCAAGGTCGCGCTGAAGCCGCCGCACGCGGCCTCGGTTCCTTCGGAGTCGAGGATGTGGCAGGCGTCCTCCTCCGCCCCCAGCCGGGACCAGATCACCTCGCTGAGCAGCGTGGACGTACTGATGCCGGTGACGCGGCGGAGGACCTCCGCGAGCGCCTCGACATTGCCGTTCTCGTAGCGGAATTCCGTGCCGGGCTTGCCGGTGGCCCGGGCGGTGGCGAGGTGTTCGCGGATGCTGGTGGGGCCGTTGTGGCCGTAAGGGCGCAACTGCGGGGCGAGGATGACGAAGTACCTCCGGGCCTCGATCGCCTTGTCGAAAGGCCGGCCGGCGTAGCTCATCAGGGTGCCCATGTGCAGCAGACCGTCGACCCGTGCCTCTCCGAACGCGGTTCCCGTGAATTCGGGGACGTATCGGGACACCGGCGCGTCGCGGTCGAACAGCCCCTGGTCCGCGAGGACGGCTGCCAGGAGGCCGATGTACGACTTGGCCGCCCAAGCGTTGAAGTGCGGCACGTGGGATTCGTAGCCGTGCAGGTAGCGCTCGTGGACCACGGTGCCGCGGTGCATGACGAGGAAGGCGTCCGTCTGGGCGGCGGCGAAGAGCGCCGGCAGGGTCGGCGACCGGCCGCCGGACGTGGTGAACTCCAGCGCTTCGAGATCGTGCGGTGCGCAGGGAACGTCCAACGGCTGCGTCCGGCTGCGTCCGGCCGCGCCATACGCGCCGGCTGGGCACGGTCGCGCGGCCGGCCGAGGACGCTGTCAGGCCGTCAGTGCCGCATGGTCGATGCCGAGTTCGCGGGCGAGGGCCTCGTCGGTCCAGGCCAGCATCGTGGCCCGGGAGAGCGGACCCGCGTACGACGTCATCTGCACGGCCAGGCCGTCCAGCAGGGCGGTCAGCCGCCACGCCACGGACATCGGGTCGTCGCAGTGGAACTCACCGGCGGCGGCGCCCTCTTCGATGACCTCGGCCAGCTCCGCCTTCCACTGCTGGTCGAGATCGCCGGCCACATTGCGCAGCGCCGGGTCGCGCAGCGAGGCCGCCCAGCCCTCGATCCACAGCCGCCAGCCCTTGGCCTGGCCCGTCGGCGCGTACCAGCGGACGGCGGAGCGCAGCCGCCGTACCGCACTGGTGCGGCGGCTCAGCAGCTTGCGCAGATGGGCGAGGTCGGCCTCGGCGGCATGCGCGAAGGCGGCCGCGACCAGCTTCTCCTTGGTCGAGAAGTGGTAGAGCACGAGCGCATTGCTCACACCGAGCACGGCGGCCACGTCGGCGATCCGTACCGCTGCGACCCCCCGCACCTCGATCTGTTCGACGGCAGCGCGCAGGAGCTCCTCGCGCCGTTCCGCCACGCTCAACCGCACTCTTGCCACGGCGTCACCCTAACGAATGCGCGGGGCCCGGGCAGGCCGGGGGCGGAGCCGCGTACGGCCCCGCCCCCAGAATCTGTCCGTCAGCACCAGATGTCGGTGCAGCCGGAGTTGTACGCGTCGATCAGGGTCTCCGTCAGCGAAGCACCTGAGGTGTCCGTGACGGTGGATCTCAGATCGACCTTGGCGGTCCCGAGGGCCGGGACGGTGACCTTCCAGCGGCCGTCCGCCCCGCTAGCTGCCGCGGCCTGCTTCCAGTCGGTGCCGTCCGTCGCGTACCAGACCTTCAGCGAGGCGATGGGAAGCGCCTTCCGGCTGCCCTGCGCGGAGAGACCGACCGTGTAGTCGAGCGGTTTCGCGGGGTCGGCCGCGTTCTCGCCGGTGAGCGGCAGCCGGTAGTCGAGGTCCAGCAGCCGGGCAGCGGCGGCCGACTTCTCGTGCCCGGAGCGCAGTCGCCACTCGCTGGTGACCCTGGTCCCGAGCATCCAGGTCACCGGATCCGGCGACGTACGCGTGGCATCGACGGTCAGCCGGTACCAGCTCTCCTTGCGCGGCAGGTCGAACGTGGCGCGTCCCGGTGCGGCATTGCGGGCCAGCACTTTCCCGCTGTCGTCCGCCAGGACCGTGCTCCCGCTGTCCGCGCCGGGCGCCGTCTCGGCCCGGTGACCGGCCGCGTCGGAGAACACCGGGAGCGCCACCTTCAGCTTGTCGCCCTCCCTGGTGACCTGGGCGGCACCGGCCTGCTTGCCGAGCGCCGGGTTGAAGGGGGCGGACATCCAGTCGTCCCGGTAGTCACCGTCCTTGCTGTACACGGTGGGCGGACCGCTCAGCGTCCCCAGCGGATAGACGCGGTCGCCGACGTCGTACTGATAGTGGAAGGTCGCCGTCGTCCACGCCACGTCCGGGGAGAAGTAGAGCGTCTGCTCCGACGGCGGACGGTAGCGGGTGACCTGCTGAAAGAGCGTCAGCCCGTGCCAGGTCGTCCAGGCATACATGCCCTTGGGGTCGGACGGGTAGCCGTGGGTGCGCTGCGTCGTCCGCACCTCGGCAAGGTCGGACCGCCGGTCGAACCAGTCGGCCCCGGCCGGAACCCGGCCATCGACCGAGTGGTGCAGATAATAGGCGTCCGCCCCGGTGTTGACGCCGTCGAGCGTCAGGGTCAGCGGGCCTGCGGCCAGCCGGTCACGCAGCGCGGGCACACTGGCCTCGTCCAGCCGGAGTACGGGTGTCGGCCGGTAGACGGAGAGCCCGTAGCCGACGTACATGATGGCGGCCGTGCCCGCGTCGGTCAGTTTCTGGTAGAGCGCGTTGTTGAACGAGGTCTGGCTGGTCGCCGGTGTCCACAGCACGATCTTGCCCTTGAGGTCCATCGCCGCCGGGTCGGTGTCCGCCCCGGTGCCGATGTCGACGACCTCACCGGTCGCGGTGCCCAGCCAGCTGTAGATGCTGTACTGCGACAGCAGCAGCTTCAGCGCGTTCGCCGAGGAGCCGGGCTCGTGCGCGTCGACCTCGCGCTGCTGCCAGCTCAGCCCGCCGAAGAAGGTCAGCCCGTCCAGCGCACCGCCGGTGGTGGGTACGGCCTCGACGCGGTACTGACCGGCGGAACTCGGTGCGACCAGACCGCTGTCCACGGCGCCGGAGCCGGTGCCTGCCCGCGAGACGATTCCGGTTGCCGACTGGAGGGTCACCCGTGCGGACCCGTCGTCCACTCCGATCCGTACCGGCTTCGCGTCCTTGGTGTCCAGTGCGACCGAGGTGTTCTGATCCACCGTCACCCGTCGGGCGAAGTGGATCGCCGTGGTGCCGACGACGGTGTTGCCCACCGTGTCGTACTCCCAGGTGTGTCCGAGAGCCCGGTAACTGCCGCGCGGCAGCGTCACCTTCTTCGGCGTGGTGCCCGTCAGCCCGATCAGCTGGGACGTGCCGGTCCTCTCGTTCTGCAGAACCACACCCGTCGAGGTGGACTCGCTGCCCTCACGCGGCGCGGGTCCGGTCAGGGTGAGGGTGTACGTCTCCGGATCGGCCTGGATCGAGACCGGCACGGTCGCCCGTCCGCCTCCCGGCCAGGTCGCGGTCACGGCACCGCCGTACGTCGTGCCTGCCTCGACCCGTGATGGTTCGAGCGTGACCTTCGAGACGGCGGAGGAACGCGCCGGGACGGTCAGCGTCTGCGCGTCGAGGCGCACCGCGGCGCTCTGCCCCGCGGAGAGCCTCAGCCTCACGGGCTTGTCGGTGGTGTTCGTCCAGGTCAGCTCGCGGCTCCGGGGCTCGGCGGAGGCGTTCGGGTACGTGGTGCCGGCGGCCAGGGTGGCGGGTTCGGCGACCACCGAGGTGGCCAGTGCGGCCGGTACGTCGGTGAGGCCGGAACCGGTGTCGGAGACCGTCGCACCGTCCACCGGCGCGGCGCTGCCGATCAGTGCCGCCTTCAGCCGGGCGCCGGACCAGTCGGGGTGCCGCTGGGCCAGCAGGGCCGCGGCGCCCGCCACATGCGGGCTCGCCATCGACGTACCGGAGAGCGAGGCGTACCGCTCGGTGACGGTGGCGTCGTCCAGGGTTCCGGCGGCACGCGCGGCAACGATGTCGCTGCCGGGGGCGGAGATCTCCGGTTTGACGGCGGGCCTGCCCTGACGCGGTCCGCGTGAGGAGAACGACGACATCTCACCGGACTTGGTGACCGAGCCGACCGTCAGAGCGGCGTCGGCGGCACCGGGGGCGCTGATCGTCCGATTGCCGCTGTTGCCCGCGGCGATGACGAAGAGTGTGCCGTGCTCGGCGGAGAGCTTGTCGACGGCGGCGGACAGCGGGTCGGTGCCGTCGGACGCCACGGTCGATCCGAGGCTCATGTTGACGACCTTGGCGTCCTGGTCGACGGCCCACTGCATGCCCGCCAGAATCCAGGAGTCGTAGCCGTAACCGTCGTTGCTGAGCACCTTGCCCTCGACGAGCTCCGCGCCCGGTGCGACACCCGCGTACCGGCCCCCGGAAGCGGCCCCGGAACCGGCGATGATCGAGGACACATGGGTGCCGTGGCCCTGCATGTCCTGGACGTCGCCGTCCCCGGTGAAGTCCTGCGAGGCGACGACGGCGCTCTTCAGATCGGGGTGGTCCCGGTCGTAGCCGGTGTCGAGAACGGCAACTCTGGTGCCCTTCCCGGTGATTCCGGCACGATGCGCCCGGTCGGCGCCGATCTGCGGTACGGACCTGTCGAGCGTGGCCCGCACCCTGCCGTCGAGCCAGACCTTGCCGATGCCCTCGTTGCGGGCCCGCGACTCCGTCCCGAGCTGCTTCCAGACGGAGTCGGCCGACTTCTTCGGCACATTGAGCGCGGTGGTCTGTGTGGTCGGGAAGGCCGCGGTGACCCGTGCGCCCTTCGGGGCTTCGGGGCTCCCGGTCGATGATGCGGCACTGCCGACGAGGATGCGCAGCGAGTCCGTATCGGCATCCGTGTAACCCGAGGCGACCAGCTCGGTCACATCGAACAGCCGCTGGTCCACACGGCCCCGGGAGATCTGGCCGATGGCATCGATGGGTACCGCGTACTCGTGGCCCCCGGCCCGGAAGCGGGTGAAGCCCATGCCCTCACGGCCGGTTCCCGGCACGATCGAGCTGATCTGTACGCCGTCCCCACGACCGGAGTACGTCACCACATCGCCGGTCAGCAGGGTGACGGTGCTGCTCCCGCCGGCCGTTGCCGGGGATGCGGACGGGTCGGCGAAGGCGGGGGTGTTGTCGGCGGCAGCGGGCAGTGTTCCACCGGCAAGGGCGGCGGCAAGCGCGGTGGCGCAGACCGCCGCCCATCTGGTCCGTCTCATTCTCACCTCGTGAACTCGTGTGTTTTCAGGGGGTGGTGAGGTGAGAGTGTCAGGAGCATGGCGGGTGGGAGGTGGCTCAGGGGTGGCGGGAAGCTGCCATGGCAGCTATACGCCGTACACGCCGGCAGTCGGCCGTAACGTCCTTGACCGGGCGTGCAGTTGGGTTCAGCGGTACCAGCCGAACCGCTGCGCCATCACCGGCAGCCGGTCGGCGACGATGGCATGGGCGGCGGCCCGCGGGGTGCAGTCGTCGGCCTCGGCGCGGGCCAGCATCAGGTCGATCAGGGCCCGCATCGAGCGGCGGGTGTGCTCGAACGCCTCGTCGGCGTCCGCCCCGATGTCACCGAACAGCGTCCACCACCACCAGGCGTTCGTACCGGAGTTGACGACCACATCCGGCAACACCGTGATTCCGCGAGCCGCGAGCAGCGCCTCCGCCTCCGGGATCACCGGCATGTTCGCCGCCTCGACGACCCAACGGGCCTGTATCCGGGCCTGGTTGGTGGCATCGATCGCGTACGAAACGGCTGCCGGTGCCAGTATCTCGGCTTCCTGCTCCAGCCAGGCGTCCGCGGGCAGTTCGCGGTCCCCGTCCCGGAGCGCGCCGCGGTCCACCGTCCCGTACCCGTCCCTGGCGGCCAGCAGTGCCTCGACATCCAGGCCGGCCGGATTGGCGATCGTGCCCTTGATGTCGGCCACGGCGACCACCGTCAGCCCGGCCCGCGCCAGGAACCGCGCCGTCGCCCCGCCCATGGTGCCGAGCCCCTGCACGGAGACCCTTGCGCCCCGGTACGGGACGCCCGCCCGGTCCAGCGCCGCGAGCGCCGACTCGGCGACCCCGCAGCCGCCGACCAGCTCGTCGAGCCCGATGCCGTCCACCTCGACGGCGAACGCGTCGGCGAGGCGCTGCCGGGCCGCCGTCTCGTCGTCGAGCAGCGGATAGACGGCCTGGATCGAGGAGACGAGCCCGGCCTCGGCCGCCGCCCGGTCCACGATGTCCTGGGTGAGCCCCAGGTCCTCACCCGTCGTCCAGACGTTCTCGATGTACGGGCGCACGGCCCGCAGATAGCGCACCAGAACGCCGTACGCCTCCGGGTCGCGCGGGTCGCAGTCGATGCCGCCCTTGGCGCCGCCGAGCGGTATGTAGCGGGCCCCCGCGTCATCGGCGTCGAAGTGGAGGGCCTCCTTCATCGTCATGCCGCGGGCCAGCCCCGCCACCTCGTCGAGGGTGCAGCCCGCCCGCATCCGCAGCCCGCCGCTGGACACACCGCGCACCAGCCGGTCCACGACCAGATGCCCCTGGCGGCCGGTGATGTGGTCGGTCCAGGTGAGCGAGATCAGCGGGGCGGACGGGGCGGACGGGGCGGACGGGGCGGTGGGGCGGGACACCGGAGGTGTCGTCATCGGGGGGTCTCCTCGGTCACAGTGATCACGGTGGGCCCGGGGGTGGTCAGGGCCAGGGACAGGGCGCGGGCCAGTGCCTCGGGGTTTTCGGCACGGGCACCGTGGCCGCCGTACGCCCGCGCCAGCGCGGGCAGGTCGACGGACGGCAGATCGACGCCCGTGGGGGTGTCGCCGCGCGCCGTCATTTCGTCGCGGATCTCCCCGTAGCCCCCGTTGTCGAACACCACGACGGGCAGCGGCAGCCGCAGCTGGACGGCGGTGGCGAGCTCCTGCACGGAGAACTGCAGCCCGCCGTCCCCGCTGAGCGCCACGACCTGCCGGTGGGGGTACGCGGTCTTCGCGCCGATCGCCGCGGGCAGCGCGTAGCCGAGCGTGCCGAAGCCGGTCGGGTGCAGATAGCGCCCACGCGGCCCGACGGGCAGATGGGGAAGGGCGCCGTAGTAGCAGCACTGCGCACTGTCCGAGGTCCAGATCGCGTCGGCATCGAGCACGGTCCGTGCGGCCCGCAGATACGGCACCCAGCGGGCGTCACGCTCCGCGGTCTCGGCATCCCGCGCGGCGCGCAGCGCCCGTACCGCGGCGGCACTGTCCCGCGCGCCCGAGTCCCCGGTTGCTTCCTCCAGCGCCTCCCGCAGCGCCTCCAGTGTGGGGCGCGCCGCGCCGACCAGCGCCAGATCGGCGGGCAGTCCCGCGTACATCTGGGCGGGGTCGATGTCGACCCGGATCAGTGTGCCGCTCAGCGTCGGCGGCGCGGACCACAGATCGGACTCGGCCAGCTCGGTGCCGACCGCGAGCAGCGCATCGCAGCCGGCCAGCCACTTCTGTACGGACGGGCTGTGCAGCGACACCCCGAGCGACAGCGGATGCGTCTCGTCGACGATCCCTTTGCCGTTGGCGGTGGTGACGACCGGGGCTGCCAGCGCCTCGGCGAGCGCCCGGCACTCGGCGGACGCGGCCCGCGCCCCTCCGCCGAGGACCAGCGCGGGATGCCGGGCCGACCGCAGGACCCGGGCCGCGTCCCGGAGCACGGGTCCGGCCGGGCCCGGGGCGGACAGCGGTGGCGTGAGCCGCACCGGTCCCGCCGGCTGCACCGTCTCCAGCAGATCCAGCGGCACCTCGACATGGACCGGACGCGGCCGCCGGGTACGGAACAGGGTGAACGCACGCGCCACCGCCGAGCCGATCTCCTCGACCGTCGACACCCGGTGGCTGAATGCCGCGACCGCGCGCAGTGCCTCGGTCTGGCTGCGCATCTCGTGCAGCAGACCGGTCGGCCGGCGGGGGTGGTGCAACGGCATCCCGGGCGACACGACCAGCAGCGGCACGCTGTCCGAATACGCCTGACCGACCGCTGCCGTGATGTTGAGCAGGGCCGGCCCGGTGGTGGTGATCGCCACCCCGGGCCGGTCGGTGACCCGTGCGTACGCATCCGCCGCGTACCCCGCGCCCTGTTCGTGCCGGGGCGTGACATGCGCGATCCCGTACGGGGCCAGATGCCGGTAGATCTCCAGGTTGTGCGTTCCCGGAATCCCGAACGCCCTGGTGACCCCGTGTGCCGCCAGGGCGCGGACCACGGCCTCGCCGCCGGTCGACGACGCATTTCCCGGTTGCTCGGGCACGCCGGCTCCCTCCGCTGACAGGCCGATGTCAACTCGTCGATTTACTGAATCGTCAGTCAGTATCGGGAGGCGGGAGCGCCCCTGTCAATGCGGCCACTGCTGAATCGTCGTTCAGTGGCTGGGCCGCGTCGGTCAGCGGCCTGCGGGGCGCTCCACCTCGCACCGGTCCTTGAAGCCCTGGCTGGTCAGGCCGAGGGCGGAATTGGTGCGGGAGCGCATGTTCTCCACCGCAACCATGGTCGTGAGCTCGACGAGCACCGCCTCGCCGAGCGTGGTCCGCAGCCGCTCCACCAGCTCGTCCCCGACCTCGGGCGGGGTGAGGCTCATCGCCTCCGCGTACGCCATGACGTCACGCTCCAGCGGGGTGTACGCCCCGCTCTCGCGCCACACCGGTACGTCACGCAGCTTGTCGGGGTCCATGCCGTGGCGGTGGTTCTCCCAGTAGCCGAAGTCCATGCACCAGCTGCAGCCGACGGTGGCCGCGGACGTCATGACGGCCAGCGCCTTGAGCTGCGGGTCCAGCTTCTTCCAGCGGCCCACCGCCAACTCGAAGCGGAGTCCGGCCCACAGCACCTTGGTGTGGTGGGCGGTGGCCCGTACGGGATCGATGACCTTGCCGTACGTACGCTCCGAGTACCACGACACGGCGCGGAAGAGGAGGGTACGGGGCGGGTCGAGCGAGATGCGGGCGGTCATGGCCGGTCTCCTTCGGTACGGCTCGGATGCCGTCCGGCGGCGCCGTGGGACGCCGTCGGCGGGCTGCGTTCACGGGTGTGACGGACGGGGGTGGCCCGGATGTGACACGGGAGCACGGGCGAATGCGGAATCCTGTGGCGGGCATGGACGTTGGATTCGGCATGACGGGATTCGATGCACAGCAGGACGCGCTGCTCGGGCTGCTCGGCGAGGAGAGCGGCGGCGTACTTGTGACGCTCAAGCGGGACGGCAGGCCCCAGCTGTCCAATGTCAATCACTTCTACTACCCCGACGAGCGCATCGTCCGCGTCTCGATCACCGAGGACCGGGCGAAGACGAAGAACCTCCGCCGCGACCCGCGGGCGAGCTACCACGTCACCAGCGCGGACCGCTGGGCGTGGACGGTCGTGGACGGCACGGCCGAGCTGACCCCGGTCGCAGCCGACCCGCACGACGCGACGGTGGAGGAGCTGATCACGCTCTACCGCGACGTCCAGGGCGAACACCCCGACTGGGACGACTACCGCACTGCGATGGTCCGGGACCGCCGCGTCGTGCTGCGGCTGCACATCGAGCACGCGTACGGGCAGCCGCGTGGCTGACGGAGCCCGGTCCGGCGATCAGCCCGTCGGCCGTTCCGCTCTCGCACTGCCGTACCCCCCGCCCATAATGAGACGACACCGACTCCCTCAGGAGATGCTGTGACCGGCGCTGACCCCTTGCCTCCGCTCCGCACCCGGCTGCGTTCGCTGCGCCCCGTCGCGTTCGGCGCCGATCCGGGCGGTGCCCGCATGGAGCGCATCCGCCGCTCGCCCAACTTCGCCGACGGCGTCTTTCAGAACCCGGTGGGGGCACGGACCAGGCCGTCCGGATCCACCCTGGAGTTCGCGAAGGTCTACTTCCGCAAGGAGGAGCGGGCGCGCAGGGCGCCGGTCGGCACTGTGCCCGTCCACGCCACCACCTACGCCGACCTCGCCGAGCCGCCCGCCACCGGGCTGCGGCTCACCTGGATGGGCCATTCCAGTGTGCTCGCCGAGATCGACGGCCGGCGGGTGCTCTTCGACCCGGTGTGGGGCGAGCGCTGTTCGCCCTTCGCCTTCGCCGGGCCCAAGCGGCTGCACCCCGTGCCGCTGCCGCTCGCCGCGCTCGGACCCGTCGACGCGGTGGTGATCTCCCACGACCACTACGACCACCTCGATCTGCCGACGATCCGGGCCCTCGCGGGCACGGACACGGTGTTCGCCGTCCCGCTCGGCGTCGGCGCGCATCTGGAGCGATGGGGCGTGTCCGCCGACCGGATGCGCGAACTGGACTGGAACGAGACCACGAGGATCGCCGGGGTCAGCCTGACCGCCACCCCGGCCCGTCACTTCTGCGGCCGCGGGCTGCGCAACCAGCAGCACACGCTCTGGGCGTCCTGGGCCGTCGCGGGGCCCGAGCACCGGATCTACCACAGCGGTGACACCGGCTACTTCCCGGGCTTCAAGGACATCGGCGCCGAGCACGGCCCGTTCGACGCGACGATGATCCAGATCGGCGCGTACTCCGAGTACTGGCCCGACATTCACATGACACCGGCCGAGGGCATGCGGGCCCATCTGGATCTCCAGGGCGGCAAGCCGCTCGGCGCGATGCTCCCGATCCACTGGGCCACTTTCAATCTCGCCCCGCACCCGTGGGCCGAGCCGGGCGAGGGCACCCTTGCCGCGGCGGAGGACGCGGGCGCCAGAATCGCCCTGCCGCGCCCCGGTGAGCCCTTCGAGCCCACGGCGCAGACCGTCCCCGCCGAGCCGTGGTGGCGTGCGGTGGCTCCGCAGCCGGTGGAGCGCCGGCCCACGGGCGCGGCGCGGATCACGGACCTCTCGGTCGAGGTGGGCGGCGCGGGCCCGGCCGCCGAGGACGCGGAGCCGGAGACCGACCACGCCGAGGTGGCGCCGACGGCATAGCGCGATTCCGGGCGTGTCCCGGTCATGGCGTACGGACCACACGCGTGGAACACCACGTCGTGGCGAACCGGTCACACGCGCGGAACATCAGACGGCTCGGCCCGTCCGGCACGACCGGACGGGCCGAGCCGTTCCGTGTGTTCAGGGGTTCGCTCCCGTAGGCCGTTCGGGTGTCCGCCGACCAGGTGTCAATGCGGCGTAATCGGTCTCCCGTGCGAGATGTCATACCAGAGCGGGACGGATGGCGGGCAAGTTCGACAACTGCCCGTCGCACCTGCGTGATTGACGACTACCGTGTGTGCCCGGTGATCAACGGTGGGCTCATGTCTTTCGAGCCTGCCCGACCGATGAAACGAGCCTGACCGACCACCGTAGGTGCCACCGCATGAACGCCGATTCCTGGTGCCCCACGTACCGAGGACACTGATGTCTCAACTTCGCGCACCCGAAGCGCGACCGGAACGCCGAGAGGGCGGACGGCACGGCCGGCCGGGTGCCCGTTCCCACTCGGCCACGGCCAGGCCGCGCGCCGCCCAGCTGTCCCACGAGGCGCGTATACGCCCCCAACTCCTGCGCACCGCGGTGCTGCCGACCGTCGCCGCGGTGCTGAGCGGAGCCGCAGCGGTCATCTTCACCGTCCGCTCCACCGGAGCCCGGCCGTCCGCCGAACTGTGGATCGCGCTGGGCGTGGCCGCCGTGCTGGCCGTCGCCGCCGTGCTGGCCGCGTACCTCGCCGCCAACCGCGTCGCCACCACCGTCTTCGGCCGCTGTCTGGCGCTCCGCCGCGCCAGCGCACAGGGCCAGGCCGAACTCCAGCGGGTGGTGGAACAGCTCCGCAACGGCGAACCCGTGCCCGCACGCAGACCCGCGCAGCCCGCCGCGCCCGGCAGCGACGCCTTCGAGCTGCTCGCACAGCAACTCGGCCGCCAGCAGGAAGTCGCCGTGGCCGCGGTCGTGCAGGCGTCCCGGCTCTCCGACCACACCGGCGAGGACCAGAAGGTCGAGGTCTTCGTCAATCTCGCCCGCCGGCTGCAGTCGCTCGTACACCGCGAGATCCAGCTGCTCGACGAGCTGGAGCACAAGGTCGAGGACCCCGATCTGCTCAAGGGCCTCTTCCACGTCGACCATCTCGCCACCCGCATCCGCAGGCACGCCGAGAACCTCGCCGTCCTCGGTGGCGCCGTCTCCCGGCGCCAGTGGAGCAACCCGGTCAGCATGACCGAGGTCCTGCGCTCGGCGATCGCCGAGGTCGAGCAGTACCCACGGGTCAAACTGGTACCGCCGATCGACGGCACCCTGCGCGGACACGCCGTGGCCGATGTGATCCATCTGCTGGCCGAACTGGTGGAGAACGCCACCGTGTTCTCCGCCCCGCACACCCAAGTGCTGCTCCGCGCCCAGCAGGTCACCGCCGGACTGGCCCTGGAGGTCGAGGACCGGGGCCTCGGAATGCCGGGCAACGAGCAGAAGCGGATGAACGCCCTGCTCGCCGACCCCGACCAGGTCAATGTGGCCCATCTCCTGCAGGACGGCCGGATCGGCCTGTTCGTCGTCGCGTCACTCGCCCGACGGCATGGCATCGCGGTCCGGCTGCAGAGCAACATCTACGGAGGCACGCAGGCCGTACTCGTCCTCCCGCAGACCCTGCTGGGCGTGGACGGGGACGCTCCGGCCGAGGGCGGCGCAGCTCCGGTGCCGCCCCCGGGGCCCGTACACCGTCCGCCGGCCGAGGACGACACCGGAAGCCACCACAAGCCGAACCCGAGCCTGAACCCCGGTCCGGGGCCGGCCGCGGCACCGGCCCCGCAGGCGAGCGCCAACCGGCAGCCGTACGTACCCACTCAACCGCTCCGCCTGCATCAATCACCCCAGCAGGTGCGACGCGAGGGCGAAGCCCCACCGCTCCCGCTGCGCGCCGAGCGCCTCGACCGCCCCACCCCGGCCGAGGCCCGCCCCGGAATCCGGCGCACGGACGATGCCCCCGCGTCTCTCCACTCCGAGCCCGGAGTCGTACGCGGCACCATGGGCCGGCCCCAACTCCCCAGGCGCGCCAACCAGGAGCACCTGGTTCCGCAGCTCAGGGAGGCACCGGCCCCGCGCACCGAGAGCGAACAAGCTCTGCACGACCCGGGACTCGTGGCGGCGTTCCGGCGGGGCATCGAACTCGCGGAGGCCCGTGCCGAATCCGAGGCGGACACCGACCGGGGCGCGGACACAAGCCTCGAAGCGGCGGCCCCGCAGACCTGGCAGCCCCAGGCCCCGCCCGGACCGCTGCCGGTCCGCGGACTCACCGCGACCGTCGCTCCGCACCCGGCCCCGGATGCGTCTTCGGATCCGTCCCTGGATCCGGACGTGGCCCCAGCCACCGACACCCTCGAAGCGAATACCTCCAAGGAGTAGATGCACCATGGCGACCGATATGCCGTCCGGTCAGGTCTCGGACCTCGACTGGCTGCTGAGCGGACTGGTCCAGCGCGTGCCGTACACACGCAGCGCAGTCCTTCTCTCCGCCGATGGGCTGGTGAAATCCCTCCACGGCATGGACGCCGACAGCGCCGACCACATGGCGGCGCTGGCCGCCGGCCTGTACTCGCTCGGCCGCAGCGCCGGCGCGCGCTTCGGCGACAGCGGCGACGTACGCCAGGTGGTGGTCGAGCTCGACTCGACGCTGCTGTTCGTCTCCACCGCCGGGTCGGGCACCTGCCTCGCCGTACTCGCCGGCCGCGAGGCGGACGCGGCGGTGCTCGGCTACGAGATGACCATGCTGGTCAAGAGCGTCCGGCCCTATCTGATGACTCCGGCGAGACAAGCGGCCGGGACACCGAGCGCCACGGGGCTGTGAGGGTGTCGGTTCCGCAGGACGGGCCGTTGCTCGACGACGCGGCAGGCCGGCTCATCCGCCCGTACACCGTGAGCAACGGCCGTACCCGTCCGACGACCGTGCTCGATCTGCTCTCCCTGGTGATGGCCACCGGGACCGAGCCGCAGATCCATCTCGGTCCCGAGCACTCCGTCGCGCTGGGGCTGTGCGGCGGCCCCACCTCGGTGGCCGAGATCGCCGCCCATCTACGGCTGCCCGCAGTTGTCACCAAGGTGCTTGTCTCCGACCTGGTCGACTGCGGGGCAGTCACCGCGCACCCGCCGGCCTTCCATGACATGCCCACCGACCGATCTCTGCTGGAGGCAGTGCTCGATGGCTTACGACGACAGCTCTGACGGCTTCGGCAGCTCCGCCGCGTACGAGAACAGCGCAAGCTCCGAAGGCTTCGGAAGCTATGGAAGCCATGGCCATCCGGAAGGCTACGGCGACTCCGGTGGAGCCTATGATCCCGGTGGCGCGTATGAGTCCGGTGGTTCCGAAGGCTTTCCCGTCGCGCTCAAAGTGCTGGTGGCAGGCGGGTTCGGCGTCGGCAAGACGACCTTTGTCGGCGCAGTCAGCGAAATCGCACCGCTGAGCACGGAAGAGCTGCTGACCCAGGTCAGCGCCGCCACCGACAGCCTCGACGGCATCGAGTCCAAGACCTCCACCACCGTGGCGATGGACTTCGGCCGCATCACGCTCGACGAGCAGCATGTGCTGTATCTGTTCGGCACCCCGGGCCAGGAACGCTTCTGGTTCATGTGGGACGAGCTCTCCCAGGGGGCGCTCGGAGCGGTCGTGATCGCGGACACCCGCAGGCTCGCGGAGTGCTTCGCCGCCGTCGACTTCTTCGAGCGGCGCGGCATCGGATTCATCGTCGCGGTGAACGAGTTCGACGGCGCCTACCGCTACGCGCCCGAGGAGGTACGGGCCGCACTCGACCTGGGACCGGACGTGCCGGTCGTGCTCTGCGACGCCCGGATCGCCAGCTCCGGCACCGGGGCACTGGTCACGCTGGTCCAGCACCTGATCAACGCCACCTCCGCCCCGGCCCCGTTGTCCGGATTCGGAGCCCACCCGTGACCCGGCATGCCGGTGGCCGGCTGCTGCTCACGCCTGTCGACCGCGACGCCTTCGTCCGTGCCCAGCGGCTGCGGACCCTGGGCCTCGGGGAACGTGCCGATGCCTCGTTCGACAACTTCGACGCCTTCGCCGACCGGGTGGCCGAAGTGACCGAAGTTCCCTTCTCGATGGTCAACTTCATCGACGGGAACCGGCAGTTCTACGCCGGACTGCACACCCCGGCCGGCACGCACAAGGGCTTCGACCTTGGCGCCACGGCCGCGGGCAGCGGCCGCGGCGGCCGGTATGTGGCCCTCGACCGCGGCTACTGCCCGCATGTGGTCGTACGGCGCAAGGCGCTCGTCCTGGAGGACGTCTGCGACTACCCACGATTCGCCGGGAACCCGGTGGTCGACGAAATAGGCATCCGCTCCTACCTCGGCGCGCCCCTCATCGACCGCAGAGGCATCGCCCTGGGTGCCGTCTGCGCGGTCGACACCGTGCCCCGTCCGTGGGGCAGGGCAGGACTCGACACGATCAAGTCCCTGGCGCAGGAACTCGTCGGGCACATCGACCAGCGGGAGGGGAACAGCATCGGCATCTGACCGCGGTCAGACCTCGACCGTCGTACCGTCCAGGAACGTCAGCACCACCGAGTCCGCACCTGCCTGCACCCGCACCGAGTCGCGCAGCGCCTCGGGATGCACGGTGTCCCGGGAGAGGGCGACCAGCGAGACATGGATGCTCCGCCCGCCCGGGTGCGGCCGGCTGCGCAGGTACGGGATCGCGGAACGCGGTCCGTACGCATTGGACTGGACGTCACGCGCCACAGCCGCCCCTTCGGTCTCACCGTCCCAGCCGTACAGCGCGATCAGGGCGCTGCTCAGGCCGTCGGCCGTACGGGCGAGTGCCCAGCCGGGGCCCGACACGGCGAACGGGCTCTCCACATGAGCGACCGCGTGACCGCCCTCCCGCACCACCGCACCCTCGGGCGCCTCGACCCGGTGCACCCGGATCTCCCACGGGCCGTGCAGCACACTCGTCGTCTCGATCCGGTACGGATGACCGTCACCGGGCAGCCGGGCCGCGTACCAGGAGGCGGCGACGCGGTCCTTGCAACGCAACGGATGGATCCGGCGGCGCAGCGAAGGGGTGCCGTCCGGGGCCACGAGCGCCAGATGGCCGTCGATGGAGCGTGCCACGGCGTGCGGGGCGGCTTCGGGTGCCGTCGCCGTCGAGTACGCGAACTTCGCGTAGTGCGGATCGTCCGCACCCTCGGACGGGTCGGCCGCGTCGTCGTACGGCGGATTGTGATCGCTGCCGTGATTGATCAGCCGCACGATGCCGTCGTCGCGGGTGCCGTGCAGCAGCCAGCCGGTCGCGGGCAGCGCGGTGTACTGGTCGGACTCCTCGATGGGCAGCGGGAGTTCGCGCGCCGTCCACACCGGATGGTCCGCCGGGAGCAGAAGCCCGAGGAAGCCCTTGCTCGCCCAGTACGGCGATGCGGGACCGGAGTACGGCTGGGTGCTCGGCAGGAACGTGTCGTACCAGCCGAGTGTCAGCAGCCCCCGCTCGTCCGGCACACCGCGCTCCGCGAAGTGCCGCATCGTGCCCGAGGCGAGCCGGCGCGTGAGACCCGGCGCGAGCGGGGAGCAGTCGGCCAGCGCCCCCATCCACACCGGTGCGAGAGCGGCGAACCGGTACGTCAGCGAACGTCCCTGGTGGACCGGGGCACCGTCGGAGCCGAAGAAGTGCGGGTAGTCCTCCAGGAACCGGCTGAGCCGCTGCCGGTAGACCTCGGACCTGCCCCCGTCGTCGGGGCCCGCGATCCGCGACCACAACAGCGGGTACAGATGCATGGCCCAGCCGATGTAGTAGTCGAAGTTCCGGCCGTCCCCGTCGGTGTACCAGCCGTCACCGACGTACCAGTCCTCGATCCTGTCCAGATTGCTCTCGATGTCGGATCGGCTGTACGGGGCGCCGACCGAGGCGAGGAACTGCTCGGACACCACCTGGAAGAGCCGCCAGTTGTTGTCCCAGGTACGCCCGCCGACGAAGCCGGAGAACCAGTCGACGACCCGCTCCTGGACCCGGGCGTCCAGCCGGTCCCAGATCCACGGCCGGGTCTCGTGCAGCGCGACCGCGACCGACGCCGCCTCCACCATCTGCTGCGAACAGTCCGTCAGCCGTGGCCAGGACTCCCCGCTCCCGGGGTCCGTGCCCGCGGCCAGGCCCGCCGTGTACCGCTCGATCAGTGCGGGATCGACCGCCCCGCCCGCGCCCGCTATCCGGCAGGCGGCGAGCAGGAACGACCGGGCGAATCCTTCGAGACCGTCCGAGACGACGCCCGACCAGCTGTTGCGGCCGGGCAGCCGGTACTGCGCGAAGCCGGGTGTCGCGTACGGCACCAGCGCGTCCAGCATCCGGTCGGCCGTCGCCTCCCAGTGGGCCCGGGTCCAGCCGGTACGGGAGGACAGGAGCCGGTCGGGCGGCGGCAGTTGCAGATGCGGTGCGACGGACATGGTGGTGCTGCTCCTCGGAGGGGTTACGAAGGGGCGGGTTACTGGATGAGTTCGGCTCGGTGGGTGTGGCCGCGTGAGCCGCCGACGGCGACGGTGAGTACGGGCCTGCGGCCCGGGACGAGGCTCACCGTGTCATCGGCGTCCACCACCGACCGTACGCGGAACGGCAGCTCGACCGAGAGCGTGGTGAGTGTCCGGCCCGGGTCGGCGACCGCGACGCAGACGTGCCCGCCCCGGCGCTGCACGAGCACCGACGCCGGACCGGAGGCGGTGATCCCGGCCGCGGTCCCGGCGCCCCAGAAGTTCACCGCGGTCAGTCCTGCCCGGCGTACCTCCACGGCCTGAGCGGTGGCGTCGTTGGCGATGATCCGGACCGGCCGTGAGTGCGACCAGACCGAGGTCGCCGCCGCCGATGCGCCGGGCAGCAGCACATAGGCGTACCGGTCGTCGGTGGGGGAGAGGCCGTGGTCGACCCAGAGCGTGAGATAGCGGCGGGTGACGGGATCGGTACTGCCGCCCGTGTCCGCTCCGGTGTTGATGGCCCGCCAGGTGCCGGTGCGCTGCTCGCGCAGGGCGTGCAGGGCGGTCCCCCCGGGGAAGACATAGCCGCCCACGCCGTCGACATGCGCCCAGCGTGCTCGGCCGAAGTCCTGGGCCCAGCCCTGCTCGACGGGTTGCCGGACGCCGTCGACCAGCAGCCGGTGCCGGCCGTCCGCGCCGAGATTGCGGTTCTCGACGATCGTCTCGACGGGCCGGCCGTCGCTCGCCGTGATGCCCGCGCCGAGCGCGATCACCGCGTTGTCCAGCAGGAACCAGGACTTCTTCGTCCGCAGGGTGGTGTCCTGGGCGCCGATCACCTCCATCGCGGCAGCCCCGTACCGGCCGTCCAGCACGGCCCCGCCCGCGACGGCGTTCGTCGGACGGTAGGTGGACGTACCCGCGCCCGTGCCGAGATCGGTCCGCTGCCGGGTATCGACCGTGGTGCCGGGGAGCCGGTACGGATCGACGGTCGGCCAGAAGCCGTCGTTGAACTGCCCCAGGTCGTCGCCGTCGTACAGATACGTCATGCCGTCGCCGGTGTACCAGCCGTGCAGATTCTCGCCGTTGCCCGCCTCGTACGCCGAGATCCGCTTCGACGAAAGCGACAGCGCGCAGGCCCAGCCGGGGCGGCGGTGCACGACACGGTCCATGTCGGCGAAGACGAAGTTTCCGGTCGTACGCGCCTCGGCCTCAACGGTTCCGTCGTTCAGGACGGCTTTCGCCAGGGCGAGTTGGGGCAGTGTCGCAAGAGCGGTGAAGGCAGTGGTGCGGTTGCGGGTCAGCCAGCCCTTGACCAGTGCCCGCCAGCGTCCCGCGTACTCGGCGGGTGCGCCGGTCGCGAGGAGCAGGATCGCGGCGATGGCCGTCGCACCGTCGCGGTGGTCACCGGCGCGTTCCCGGGAGATCGCCCGGCCGCGCACCGAGTCCATCATCAGGCCGTCGAAGATCACCGGGGCGAAGGTCCGCTCGACGGCCTCGTACATCACCGACACCCTCGGGTCGGCGACCGCCCACTCGGAGCCCGCCAGCAGCGCCAGCAGATAGGCCGTGCCGCCCAGCAGCACGATGCCGTACGAACCGGTGTAGGCGACCACGTCGTGCTGGACGAACGAACCGTCCTCGTAGAAGCCGTCACCCGAACTCGTATAACGGAAAAGGCTGTTGCGGCCCGAGTCGCGTACATCGCAGAGCGCGTCACGGGCGGAGGCGAGCTTGGCGGCGTCCTGACCCAGCAGTCCGCGCAGCGCCACGATGACGGCCTTGTCGGTGCGGTTCGCGCCGGTCTCGGCGAGCGTGGGGGAGTTGGTACGACGGTCCGCGTCCGGGCAGAACCGGTCGACGACCGACAGATAGTCCGTCAGATCGGCTGCGGGAAGCCGGTCGCGGAGAATGACGGAGCAGTCCATCAGGGCACGCGGGGCGCCGATCTCCCAGAACCACCAGTTGCCGGTCTCGCGCTTGGCCGGGTTGTACGCGGTGTCGTATGTGAAGCGCAGCGCGGCGACGAGCGCGTCCGCCACCTCCGTGCTCCCGGCGAGGGAGGTGCCCTCGGTCGCCCAGGCGACCGCGATCGTACGCAGCCGGGTGTAGCTCTGACCGAAGTTGCCCGGGTCCGTGAGCGGTGCGAGGTCGGGCCAGAGCGCGGTCCGTCCGGCGCTGCGGTCGACGGTGTCCCAGAGACCCTTGGCTGTGGTGTCCAGGGCCGCGAGCGCTGCGGTGAAGTCGGTGTCGGCCGGGTCGAACCCGCCGCCGGTGAGCAGCGCTTCGGCCCGCTGGAGCAGGGTGTCGAAGTCGGCGGTCGCCGCGGCTTCGGCGGATGCGGCCGCGACGGGCCAGGCATGCGCGGCGCCGGCCGATGTCATGAGCGTCGTCGCGGCTGTGACGGCCGTGGCGCTGCTCGCCGCGAGAAGGGTTCTTCTGCTGAGGTTCACGATGGCTCCTTGTCGCCGCGGTCAGTCGGCCAGTGCGGACGGGTCGACGGGGGGCTTCGGCAGGTTCAGCGCGGCCAGCTCGGCCTTGCCGATGGAGTCGATCGGGAACGCCCAGGTGTTCACGAAGAAGTCCGTGAGGTCGTATCCGGCGACTCGGCTGGAGTAGGTGGCGAGGGCCCGGTAGCGCTTGTCGTTCTCCGTGTAGTCCGACTGCGGGTTCTCCTCCCGCACCAGCTTGTGCATCCGCGGCCAGAAGTCGTCACCGAAGGCCAGCTCCAGCTGGCGCAGCGGGACGAGCTTCTCGTAGGCGCCGAAGGACTTCTCGTACGTCAGCCCGGCGGTGCCGAACTTGCGCTGCGCGGACTGGAAGCAGGTGAGTCCGGTCGTCGCGTCGATCGTGAGGAGGTTGGACGGCTGCTTCAGGGTGCGCTGCGCGGCCAGCGAGTAGATGTTGACGGTGACTTCGGTGAGACCGCCCGGCTTGTACGCCATCTGCTGATGGAGATGGCCGAGTTCGTGGTACAGCCCCCAGCCACGGGTCCGCAGCCCCTCCACCGTGGTGGCCCGGTCGAGATAGGCGCGGGGGAAGCCGTTGTAGCCGTGCGTGGCGTAGGCGCCGACACCGGTCGGCACCTTGCTGACCTCGGTGAAGTGGTACGGCCCCGCCTTGCGCCGGTGCACCGGCTTCGAACCGTCGAGACCGCTGATCCGGGCATGCGAGTCGATGATCGTCTCGACCAGCCCGAGCAGTGCGGCATGGTCCTCGCCGCGGTACAGCAGTGCGCCCTCACGGGTGAGCGTCATGATCGTGTGAGGCGCATGGAGTTCGGCGTACGGCGATGCGGTGAGCGTGTCCAGCTGCTGCTGGTAGTCGGCCTCCGAGGTGCGGCCCAGGGTGAAGACCGGCATGGGTACGGCGCCGGAGCGGACCAGCACACCAGCTCGCTCGCCACGGCCCGTCAGGGTGAGATAGACCGGGCCGCCGTGCGGGTCCGTCACGGTGTTCGCACCGGCGGTCAACGGATAACTGCGGGGCTCGGTGATCTCGCCGTAGTAGTCCCAGGCGCCGATCCAGAGGGTGGGCAGCAGATCGTCGTACGGCTGGACGGTGAGGGAGAGCGGGGTGCCGGGCGGGACATACAGGCCGGTGGGCTGGAACTCCGAGCCGCGCAGGGCCTGTCCGAGCCGCAGCCGCTCGGCCTCGGCGGCGGGCCGGGCGGTCACGGTCAACCGGACCGGGCGGGCCCCCCGCGGACCGGAGGAGGTGCCGGCCGTCGCGGCCCGGGCCGTGCCGGTGCCCAGGGCGATCGCCGCTCCCGCTCCGGCCGCGGCGGCGAGAACGGAACGCCGGCCGACGGGGGAGGAAGCAGAGGAAGGGGCGGTGGAGCGGCCGGCGGAGTCTGTGGGTATGCGCATGCGGAACTCTCCCTGCAGAAACGAGTGAGGGGCGGAAGCGTGCGGAACGGGAGCTGCTCGGCGCCAGCATGTAAGCGGTTGCTATCGCGAGGCAAGAGGAGTCAGGAAGTTACTGTGATTTTCTATGGCCAACTGCGGACAGGAGGGAAGTAACCGGTCACATCCGGGTGGACCGGCCGGGCCGTGGTGCCACGGAATCGCGTACCACGATGTGGGTGCCGAGCCGCAGCGCACCCGTGGTCGGCTCGCGCCAGTCGTCCTCGTCCCCGCCGGTGACGGCCAGCCGTACCGCCTGGCGCCCCATCTCCTCCAGCGGCACATGGACGGTGGTCAGCCGCGGCCGCAGCTCCTGGGCCACCGGAATGTCGTCGTACCCCACCAGGGACACGTCCTTCGGCACCCGTACCCCGGCCTCCTCCAGTGCCTGTGCCGCGCCCGCCGCCACCATGTCGTTGGCGGCGAAGACCGCGGTGAAGTCCGGTCCGTCCCGCAGCAGTTCGGCCATCCGCCGGTACCCGAAGTTACGGCTGAAGGCACCCGGCTGGACCAGCTCGGGGTCCGGGGCGATACCGCGCAGCTGCAGGGCCCGCTGGTGCCCGGCCAGCCGGTCGCGGGTGGTGGAGAGCTTGGGCGGGCCGCCGAGGTAGAGGATCCGCTCGTGCCCCTGCATCAGCAGATGGTCGGTGATGGCGAAGGCGCCGCCCTCGTTGTCGTACTCGACCGCGGCGGTCGGGGCCTGCTCGCCCAGCGGCGGCCTGCCGCACAGCACGAGCTTCGATCCGCCCGCGTCCAGCTCGCGCGCCCTGCGGGCCAGCTCGGAGGTGTAGCCGCGGTCCGCGATGGACCCGCCGACCACGACCACCGCATCCGCCCTGCGCTCATGCATCAGATCGATGAAGGCCAGCTCGCGCTGCGGGTCGCCCTGGGTGCAGCAGACCAGGCAGAGCCGTCCGCCCAGCGCCGCCTCCCGCTCCACGCCGCGCGCGATGTACGCGTAGAACGGGTCGATGACCTCGTTGACGATGATGCCGACGGTGCGGTTGGAGACGCCGGCCAGCGCACGGGCATGGGCGTTGACGACATAGCCGAGCTCGCGCATGGCGGACTCGACACGCTCCCGGGTCGCCTCGGCGACCGGGTAGTTGCGGTTGAGTACGCGGGAGACCGTGGCCGTCGAGACGCCCGCGCGCCGTGCGACATCGGTGACCGTCGCGCGCCGTTGTCCGTCCGCGGCTGTGCTCTGCCGGCGCATCCGGCTCACCCCCTGGTGGCTGTTGTGTGACGCTGAGCCTAGAGCCTGCGCCGGGACGGAGCTCATGCGATCCTCCCCAGGTCGGCCCGGTGCACCGGGTGGCCGAACGGTGTGCCCTGCGCGTACCGCGCCAGCTCGTCCACGGCGAGGGCCCCGAGCCGACCCACCTCGTTGCCCTGGGCGCCCGCGAGATGCGGGGTGAGGAAGACGTTCGGCAGGTCCCACAGCGGGTGGCCGTCCGGCAGCGGCTCGGGCGATGTCACATCGAGAACGGCATCCAGCCGCCCGCTGACCAGGTGCCCGGTCAGCGCCTCGGTGTCCACCAGGGGGCCGCGGGCGGTGTTGACGAGCAGGGTGCCGGGCCGCATCAGGCCGATCCGCCTGGCGTCGATGATCCCTCGGGTCTCCGGCGTGTCGGGGGCATGGACGCTCACCACATCGCTGGTCGCCACCAAGGTGTCCAGGTCGGTCGGGGTGACACCGAGCAGCTCCGCCTCGGCCGCGCCGACATACGGGTCGTACAGCAGCACTTCCGCATCGAGGACCCGGAGCAGTTCGATGACGCGGCGGCCGATCCGGGACGCCCCGACGATGCCGATGGTCAGGCCGTGCGTGCCGAGCCAGTGCTGGCGGTCGAGGTCGGCGCCGGTGCGGTGGGTGCGCCGGGTGCGGAAGAGCCCGGCCAGCGGAAAGACTCGTTTGGCGCCCATGATGATCGCCGCCAGGGTGAACTCGGCGACCGGTACGGCATTGGCGGCGGCGGCCGAGGAGACGACGATTCCGCGGTCGAACGCGTCCGGGGACAGAAACGTTTTCACCGTGCCGGCCGCATGGATCACGGCACGCAGGGCGGGTGCCCGGTCCAGCAGCGCGGCGTCGACGGGCGGGCAGCCCCAGCCGGTGAGCAGGACCTCGGCCGCATTCAGCGCCGCGGTGGCGTCCGGAGAGTCGAACTCGCTGATCACGGACGGATTGAGGAGGTCGGCGGTCTCTTCGAGACGGGCCCGTACCGATGGCGGAAAGACGTCGTCGAGCAGTCCGGGGCTCATGGCCAGGACCGTGCGCGGCCGTCGCGGGGGCGGTGCCGCAGCATCGCTACCGGAATGAGCCGGTGCCTCTTCGGTGGTTCGCACGCACCCTGCCTCCGGATAGTAATCGCGTTCTATGGAATGACCGGAACGCTAGGTAGTTCGATGGCCGACCGTCAAGCGCTTCCCCTGGTCAACTAGCCGTTTTGGGTGACTATTTATGGCTTCGCCGCACCGTAATGGCTGCCAGGGAGCATTGCGTAACGAAGACGTTCGCGTGCATCTCTTGACGCTTGGGTTAACCGCTTACTAACTTGCGGCCCCAGAAGGCTCACCATGCGCCACCCAGCCGAACAGGACGCACCATGGCTGAAACAGCAACCCCGTTGCCGCGGGAGAAGCGGCGGCAGAAGGCTGAAATACCCTCCCCGCCCGCTGCCCAGGCCCTCGTCGCACAGCACCGGCTGACGCTCTGGCAGCGGATCAAGCGGGACCGGGTGATGCTGCTGCTCACCCTGCCCGGCCTGCTGTACTTCGTCGTTTTCCACTACATACCGCTGCTCGGCTATGTCGTGGCGTTCCAGGACTACCAGCCGTACCTCGGCTACATGCACAGCGTCTGGGTGGGGTTCGCCAACTTCTCCGCGGCGTTCGGTGAGCCGGCCTTCTGGTCCGCGACGTTCAACACCCTGGAGATCGCCCTCGTCCAGCTGGTGTTCTTCTTCCCGGTCCCGGTCGCCCTGGCCCTGCTGCTCAACAGCATCGCCAGCGACCGCATCAGGCGCTTCGTGCAGAGCGTCGTCTATCTGCCGCACTTCATCGGCTGGGTCATCATCGTCTCGATCTTCCAGCAGATCCTGGGCGGCGCCGGGCTCCTGCCCGACGTGCTCGGCGGTCTGGGGCTGCCGCGCTACGACATGATGAGCGACCCCGACGCCTTCCCCTGGCTGCTGACCCTCCAGGTGGCCTGGAAGGACGCCGGCTGGGGCACGATCATCATCCTCGCCGCGCTGCTGAACATCGACAGACAGCAGTACGAGGCCGCCGCGATCGACGGCGCGGGCCCGCGACGCCGCCTCTGGCACGTGACTCTGCCGGGCATCGCCCCCGTACTCATCCTGCTGCTGATCCTCAACCTCGGGCAGATCCTCTCCGTCGGCTTCGAGCAGATCCTGCTCCAGCGCGACGCGGTCGGCCCGGACGCCGGCGAGGTCCTCGACACCTACGTCTACTACCACGGCATCAAGGACAACGACTGGGGCGTCGCCGCAGCCGTCGGACTGGTCAAGGCAGTGATCGGCACCGCACTCGTCCTGGGCGCGAACAAGTTCGCCCACCGACTCGGCCACGAAGGGGTGTACCGCGGTGCTGACCGCTGAGAAAACGCGCGCCACATCGGAATCCACCGCACCGGCGTCCCCGCCCGCCACCGCCCGGAAGCCCGACGGCCGGCCCCCGTGGATGGAGCGGCCGACCCGTATCGGGCAGATCGCCAAGGCGGTCGCCATCGTCGTGGTCGTCCTCGCCGTCGCCTACCCGCTGGTCGGCGTCATCGGCACGAGCTTCGCCTCGCAGACCGACATCATCAAGAGCTCCGGCCTCGTCCTGTGGCCGGACCACCCCAACCTGGACGCCTACCGCACCATCTTCACCGGCGGAGTCGTCACCCGCGCGCTGATCGTCTCCGTCGGCATCACCGTCCTCGGCACGCTCGCCAGCCTGCTCGTCACCGTCGGCATGGCGTACGGACTCTCCCGCCGCGACGTCACGGGCTCCCGCTTCATCCTGATGACGGCCCTGTTCACGATGCTCTTCAACGCGGGCATCATCCCGAACTTCCTGCTGGTCAAGGGACTCGGCCTGTACGACACCTACGCGGCGCTCGTCATGCCCACGCTGGTCAGCGCCTTCAACCTGGTCGTCCTGCGGTCCTTCTTCATGAACCTGCCGGAGGAGCTGTACGACGCCGCAAGGGTCGACGGGGCCGGGGACTTCCGCATCCTGGTGCGGATCGTCCTGCCGCTGTCCAAGGCCGTCCTCGCCGTGATCAGCCTCTTCTACGCGGTGACGTACTGGAACGCCTTCTTCAACTCGCTCCTGTACCTCAACGACTCCGACAAGTGGCCGCTGCCGATGGTGCTGCGCACCTATGTCCTGCAGGGCCAGAGCCTGAACGCCGCCTCGGCCGGCGAGGTGCTCGCCCCGCAGCAGGCCGTGCAGATGGCGGTTCTGGTGATCGCCGTCGTACCGATCCTCTGTGTCTACCCGTTCCTCCAGCGCTACTTCACCAAGGGCGTGCTCACAGGCGCCATCAAGGGCTGAGCGCAGCCACCGCCCCCCACTCCTTCCTTCCCCTCTTCTCAAGGAGATTCAGGTGTCGAGCTCCACCCCCATCAACCGCAGAGCACTGTTCCGCATGGGTGCGGGCGTCGGTCTGGGACTGGCCGCCGCCCCGCTGCTCGCCGCCTGCGGCGACGGCGGCACGACCGCGAAGGCGGAGGCCAAGAGCGCCTCGCTGCTGCCGGACACCGCGGTCCGCAATATCGGCCTCAAGCCTGACCTCCAGGGCACCGCCGCCGGTGTTCCGCAGGGCTACTTCAGCTACCCGGCCAAGCCGCTGCGGGCCACGAAGGGCAGACCGCTCAAGGGCGCAGAGCCGATCAGTGCGACGATGGAGACCTTCTCCCCGCCGCCGCCCGCGCGTGGCAAGAACGCTGCCTGGCAGGAGATCGAGAAGCTCCTCGGCGGCCAGGTGAACATCACCGCCGTCCCCGCCGACGACTACGGCACCAAGTTCTCCACCATGGTCGCCAGCGACAGCCTGCCCGATCTCTTCATGTACCCGGAGAGTGGCGGCGTCGACAACAAGGCCGCCTTCCTCCAGGCCAAGTGCGCCGACCTGACCCCGTACCTCGCCGGGGACAAGATCAAGGACTACCCGAACCTGGCCGCGATCCCGAAGGGCGCCTGGCAGGCCGCCATCTTCGGCGGGAAGCTGTACGGCATCCCGATCGCCCGCACCGGGACCGGTGGCGCCGGCGTCTACCGCCACGACCTGTTCGAAGAGGTCGGCGTCACGAGCCTCGACCAGATCACCGACCTCGACAGGTTCGTCGAGTTGTGCAAGGAGCTCACCCGGCCCAAGAAGGACCAGTACGCGATCATCGCGGGCGCCACTTCCATGCTCGCCATGTCCGCGGGTGCGCCCAGCTTCTGGCGGCTGGACGAGAAGACCGGCAAGTTCACCGCCGACCTGGAGACCCCGGAGTACCGCAAGGCGGTGGAGACCGCACGGTTGCTGTACAAGTCCGGCTGTTACTACCCGGGCACCCTCCAGATGTCCGGGGCGCAGAAGGCCCAGTACACGGACATGTTCAAGAACGGCAAGGGCGCCTATGTCTACGACGGCATGCCCACCTACCTGGCACCCGGTGTCGGCTATATCGCCTCCATGAAGGCGATCGACACGAAGTACGACCCGCGCCCCTTCGTCCCGATCGGCAAGGACGCCATCGCCTGGATGGACAACATCGCGCTCCAGAACACCCATGTGAAGAAGGCGTCCGGAGACCGCGTCAAGGAAATCCTGGCCCTCGCCGACTTCGCAGCCTCCCCGTTCGGCAGCGAGGAGTACACGCTCATCAACTACGGCGTCGAGGGCAAGGACTTCACCCGTGACGCCAAGGGCAACCCGGCCCTCACCAAGCAGGGCACCCAGGACGTCACCGTGCCCTGGAAGTTCATGGCCTCCGCCGTCCCCGCCATCTTCAGCGCCGACTCGGAACAAGGCGTCCGCCACGTCCACGACACCTTCACCAAGATGATCCCGATGATGGAGCCCGACCCGACGCTGCAGTACTCCTCGCCCACCTGGGACTCGAAGGGGTCCGGCAGCCTCAACACGCTGAAGGGGGACGCGCTGAAGGACATCATCTCGGGCCGCAAGCCCATGTCGGCCTACGACCAGTTGGTCAAGGACTACCTGGCCAAGGGTGGCGAGCAGGCCCGCGGCGAGTTCGAGGACGCCTTCCAGAAGGGGAAGAAGTGACGACGCGACGCTCGGCCCTCAGACTCGGCGGCGCGGCGGTCGCAGCGGCCGTCGCCGTACCCGCCCTCGGCTCGACCGCCGTCGCACAGCCGCACGGCTTCGACCCGAAGCCCGGCTCCGACGGCGTCGGCGACCCGCTTTTCCCGACCCTCGGCAACGGCGGCTACCAGGTCGTCCACTACGACCTCACCTTCGACTTCACTCCGGTGACCTACGACTTCACCGCCGCTGTGAAGATCAACGCCAGGGCCACCCAGGACCTCTCCGCGTTCAACCTGGACACCGACGGCCACTCCATCGACTCCGTCACCGTCGCCAGCCGCCCCGCCACCTGGGAGCTCTCGCCCGGCAAGAGCGGCCAGGAGTTCACCATCACCCCCGCTCGCCCGCTCCACAACGGGCAGGCCTTCACCGTCGAGGTGTGCTACCGGGGCAATGGCAAGGCGCCCCGACTCGGGCTGACCGGCTGGAAGTTCGGTACCGACGGCGGCTTCGCCTCGGCCGCGCAGTCCTCCCGCGCCGACACCTTCCTGCCCTGCAACGACACCCCCTCCGACAAGGCGACGTGGACCTTCCACATCAGCGCCCCGCAGGGCTATGTCGCCGCCGCCAACGGCGAACTGCTCCACAGGACCCCGCGCGCCGACGGCTCCACCGTCTGGCACTTCGCCCTGCGCGAGCGCATGGCGACCGAACTCATCGGCATCGCCGTCGTCAAGGGCACCTATCTGTACGGCACCAGCCACCGCGGACTGCCGCTGCGGCACATCGTCCCGCAGGGCCAGGAGGACAAGTACGGCCCGATCGTCGCGCGCACCGCCGACCATCTGGCCTGGCTGGAGACGAAGTTCGGCCGCTACCCGTTTTCCGTCTACGGCGTCCACATCTACGACGGCTACACCGACGCCCTGGAGAACCAGACCCTCTCCCTGTTCTCCACCAACTGGTTCAAGCTCAACGCCGACGGGCAGCCCGGCTACGAGACCACCATGGTCCACGAGCTCGTCCACCAGTGGTTCGGCGACTCCGTCACCCCGAACGACTGGCAGCAGGCCTGGCTCAACGAGGGCCCCGCCGTGTACTACGCCGGCCTGTACGGCGAGGAGCGCGGCTGGTCGGTCTTCGAGGACAAGATGAAGGCCACGTACGCGAAGCTCGACGCCATCCGCGCCACCGACGGCCCGCCCGGACTCCCGAAGGCGCTCGGCGGCACCAATATCTATGACGGTGGCGCACTCGTCCTGTACGCCCTCAGCCTTCAGATCGGTCAGCGGCGGTTCGACCGGGTCATGCGTGAGTGGGTGAAGCGCTTCAAGGACTCCACCTACACCAGCGAGGCCTTCATCCGGCACACCGTCGACGTCACCGGCGACCCGTCCCTCGGCCCGTTCCTGCGCGACTGGCTCTTCGGAGCCGTGAACCCTCCCATGCCCGGCCACCCCGACTGGAAGGCCTCCGCGTGAACCGCCGCCCTCTGAACGTCGTACGAGGAACCGCCGCTGCCGCCACCGCCGCCTTCCTGGCCGCACTGCTCGCCGCCCCGACCGCCCAGGCCGCACCGGGCACCCGCACCCTGTACGCGGCCCCGAACGGACACGGCACGTCCTGTACGGTCGCCCGCCCCTGTACCCCGGAAGGCGCCCGCGACCAGGCCCGCACCGAGACCGGCCGCGACGTCCGCGTACTCCTGAAGAACGGTACGTACAAGCTCGACGAACCCCTGAAGCTCGGCGCCGCCGACTCCGGGAAGGACGGCCGCACGGTCACCTGGACCGCGGCCCCCGGCGCCCGCCCCGTCCTCTCCGGCGGACAGGACGTCACCGGCTGGCGGCAGAACGCCGACGGCACCTGGACCGCCGGCGTCCCCGCCGGCGTCACGCCCCGTCAGCTCTTCGTCGACGGCAGGCGAGCGACCCGCGCCCGAGGCGCGGCCTGCGCGGCGAGCACCTGCGACGCCACCAAGACCGGCATGACCGGCGCCACGGCTACCGGGATCGACCGGTGGCAGCGCCCCACCGACGCCGAAGCCGTCATCCGGGTCCGCTGGCGCAACTACCACTGCCGGATCACCGGCGTCAGCGGCGACGTCATGACCTTCGCCCAGCCCTGCTGGACCAACTCGGCGAGCGGCACCAACCGCACCGGACCCGCCTGGGACTCCACCGCGGTCGACTCCACCCGCTACAGCGGCGTCGCCTTCTTCGAGAACGCCCCCGAACTCCTCGACCAGCCGGGCGAGTTCGTGTGGAACCCGCAGAACCGCACCGTCACGTACCTGCCGCGCAAGGGCGAGAACATGCACCTCGCGCAGGCCATCACTCCGCACACCGAACAGCTGCTCGTCGTCGACGGTGCCCACGACGTCACCGTCAGCGGGATCGGCTTCGCGTACGCGGCGTACCGCCAGCCGGACACCGACGAGGGCTACGCGGGCATGCAGGCCGGTCTCACCCTGACCGGAGCCACCGGCCCCGTCGATCACGCGGGCCGCTTCTACACCAAGCCGTCCGCCGCGGTCACCGTCCGCGGCGGACAGCACATCAGCATCGAGAACGCCCGGTTCAGCCGGCTCGGCGGGGCGGGCGCCATCTTCGAAGCGGGCACCAAGGACAGCTCCCTGACCCGCTCGTCCTTCACCGATCTGTCTTCGGGCGCGGTGTACGTGGGCGACACCGAGCCCCTGCCCGGGGCGGCGCTCGCGGGGGAGCGGAACACGATCGCGTACAACACCATCACCCGCTCCGGCGTCGAGTACACCGACTCGGTGGGCATCTGGGCCGGTTACGAGGCCGAACTGACCGTCGAGCACAACAGCCTGGACCACCTCCCGTACTCCGGGATCTCGGTCGGCTGGGGCTGGAACCAGCCCGAGTCCCAGAAGTCCGTACTACGCGACAACAAGGTGACCGACAACCGCATCACCAATGTGATGGAAGTTGCCCAGGCTCAGCACGACGGGGGCGCGATCTACACCCAGGGTGCGCAGCCGGGCACGGTCGTCTCCGGCAACTACATCAACCGCTCCGCCTTCGGGAACACCGAGCGCGACGGCAATGGCATCTACCTCGACGAACAGTCCTCGCACATCGTCGTCGAGAAGAACGTCATCACCCGCATCGGCTACAAGTGGGTCTCGAACTGGGCGGATTACGGCATCCAGAACACCGCCCGGGGCAACTGGACCGACACGGCGGCGCCCGCACTCGCCGGCAACGGCTCGGCCATGACGGACAACGTCACCGGTCTGGACCGACTGCCGGCCGAAGCCCTCGCCGTCGCAGCCCGGGCAGGCGCCCACGGCGGTCCGGTCGAGCAGCTGCGGACCGACCTGGCGCGCACCGGCACAGCGACCCAGTCCTCCACCGAGGGCACGGCGGCCGCGGCGCTCGCGCTGGACGCCGACACCAACACGGACACCCGTACGCTGTCCGAGGCGGGCGCCTGGTGGCAGGTCGACCTGGGCGGCGAACAGCGCATCCGTCAGATCGAGATCTGGAACAACTCCTCGTCCACGACGGCCGACTTCGATGTCGTCACGGACGACGGAACGGTCCACGTGAGCGGGAAGGCACTGCGCCCGACGGTCCTGAACCTGGACAGCCGGACCCGTACGGTGAAGATCGTGACGTCCGGCACGGGACGCGTGGCACTTTCCCAGGTGCTCGTCCACCCGTAGCAGTCCGCCCTTCGTCGCCGGGCGAAATCACGATGCAGGACACCTCGGCACCCGAACGCCGCCGGTCACCCCACCGGCGGCGTTCCCGTGCCCGCCGGCACCACCACCTCTCCCGCCCCCCGGGCCCGCCGCCCCGCGAACCGGTCCCGCAGCGCGACGAGCGCACCGACCGCCATCGCATCGGTGACCGCGAACACACATGCCGGCCGCGGCCGGCAGCCGCCGGGCCGCTGCGAAACCGCCGTCCCGTGTGAACGCGCCCTCCACGACCTGGTCGAGCCCGATGCCCGACTCCGCGACCCCTTCACGGACGGGCTCGAATCGCGAGCGCGTCCGGGGCGATCGAGGACAGGACGGCTGTTCTGCTCACTTCAGGCCGAACGCGTCCGCCAGCATCTCCGTCTGCGCGCCCAGCAACGTGGCGCCGCTGTGCCCCATGCCCACGAACTGCCCTGCGGCCTCCAGCCCCACCGAACCGTGCAGCTGCGCCCACGCCAGCACCGCACCCGCCAACGCCTGCGCCGACCTCCCGGTGTCCCCGGCGGCAGCCGGTGCGTACTCGGCCACCCATGCGCCCACGGCCTCGTCCGTGCCCAGCCACGCCGTCATCTCCGCCACCACCGCAGCGACCCCGGCTCCCGGTGTCCCGTCCGCGAAGAGCGCCAGGAACGGTCCGAGAACGGCACGGGCCCGGTCCAAGGTGTCGTCCGGAGCGACATAGCCCGGCACGGGCGCGCCCTGGATCAGCAGATAGCGGTGCGGCTCCTCGACCGCCCAGGCCCGGTAGGCATCGGCAAGCATGTGCAGCCGTGCGCGCGGGCTCTGCGCGATGGCCGATGCACCGTTCGCCGCTTCGGCCATCGCCGTTGCCGCATCGTCGTACGCATCCCGGATCAGTGCGCTCAGCAGATCGTCCCGGCTGGCGAAGTAGCGGTAGAGCGCCGGTCCTGAAAGCCCCATCTCCTTGGCGATACGGGTCAGCGCGAGCGCCCCGACCCCACCCTCGGCGAGCTGCTGAAGCGCGACTTCCTTGATTTCCGACCGAGTCTGCTCCCGGTACCGGGCGCGCGGCCCCTGCTGGGCTCGGACCATCGCCGACTCCCCTTTGCTAGGTGGACTCACTTTTGTTACGGAGTCTAACAGCGGGTATTGCGATGACTCGTCGCAAGAGTTACTGTCTCTAACAGTTGCAAGAGGCAGTAGCGAATCAAGCGAATCCAGCTGATCAAGAGTCGATCCAAAGGGGCATGTCATGACCGCAACACATGATCTTCAGGTCGTTCTCGGCGCCGGCCCGGCCGGCACCGCGCTCGCCGTCGAACTGGCCCACCGCGGCCACCCGGTCCGACTCGTCGACCGGGCGGGCGACGGGCCCGCGATCGAGGGCGTCGAGCGGTTCGCCGCCGATGTCTCGACCGCGGACGGCGCCCGCGTGGCGGCCGATGGCGCCGCCGTCGTGTACCACTGCGTCAACGTCGGCTATCACCTCCAGGTCGAGGTGATGCCACGCATCCAGGAGTCGGTTCTCGCAGCCGCCGAAGCAGTCGGCGCGCGCCTGGTAGTCCTCGACACGCTCTACCCGTACGGCGAGACGCACGGTGCCGTCATGACCGAGGACACTCCGTGGAACGCGACGACCCGCAAGGGCCGGATGCGTGCCGAACTGGACACCCGCTATCTCGCGGCGCACAGAGAAGGCCGGCTCCGTGTCGTCCTCGGCCGGTCCGCCGACTTCGTCGGGCCCGGCGTCCTCAACTCCACCCTCGGGGGCGCCGTCTTTCCGGCCGCGCTGACCGGGGGAGTGGTCCCGGCCCTCGGTGACATCGACCTGCCGCACAGCTACACCTACATCGGCGATGTCGCCGCCGGGCTCGCCACACTGGGTGAGAATCCGGATGGTGACGGCCGGGTCTGGCACCTGCCCACCGCCCCGGCACTGACCACCCGACAGATCTTCGCGATGATCGAGGAACGCACCGGCCGCCCCCTGAACATCACGGTCGTCGACGAACCGCGTCCGTTCGGCCCCTTCGACGAGGTCTTCATGGCGGAGTACGCCGAGATGTTCTACCAGCACACGGAGGCGCAGACCGTCGACTCCTCGGCCATCGAGAAGGCGTATGCACTCGCCCCCAACCCCCTTGCCGCCACAGTGGATTCGACGCTCGCCTGGTACAGGGAGCTGCTCGCCGCGCACTGAATCCGAGCGACCCGGGGCCGCTCCATGCACCTGCCCGGTCAGTACCGCAGCCGGGACAGATACGTACAGCTCGCGAGCGCCGAGGCGAACGGATCAGCCGGCGAGTCGTGCTCCGAAGTCGAGAGCGGCTCCGTTGAGCACACCGACCTGAACTTGTCCCAGCCCGGGACTGCGGTCCCGGGTAGTCGACAGTAGGTTCAGGTGCAAGAGGCCGGGGAGCGCACTCGGTGACTTCGGGGCATCCGGCGCAGGTTGGGGGGAGAGCGGTTGCCCCCGGTCCGAAGGCCACCGCCCCGGTCATCTGCGGAGGAACCCGCCGATTCGCTCCCGCAGCCCCCGCGGATCCAGACCGTGGGCGGCGAGGTGCTCGTCCATTTCCCCGTACTTGCGCAGTTCGGCCCGCCCCACCCCGAGGCCCAGCACGCGGTGCGGCAGCTCGGCGAGCGCGTCATTGGCCGCGGCCGTGGACGTGCCTGCCAGATACGGCTCGACGATCACCACATCGGCTGCCCCGTGTTCACCGACCGCCCGGCGCAGCCCCGCCCCGTCGAACGGGCGGATCGTCGTCGCGTACAGCACGGTCACATCGAGGTCGCCGGTCGCCGCGAGGACATTGTCGAGCATCGGCCCGACCGCGATCACCACCCCGCCCGTCCCCTCCCGCACCGCGGTGAACCCGGTCCCCGCGCCGACCGGCCGCGCCCGGTCGTTCGACTGCAGCGACAGCCGTACGTACACCCGGCTCTCCCCGGCCGCGGCCTGCCGCAGCAGTGCCTCGGCCTCGTCGGGGTGGCCCGGGACATGAACCGTCCAGTCGTCGAGGGTGTCCATGAGGGCGACATCGCCCGGTGACATATGGGTGAACCCACCGGCCGGCCAGTCGTACGAACCTCCGGCGCTCACCAGCACCCCGCCCACTCCCTGATGGCCGAAGTCCAGCTTGACCTGCTCGAACGGCCGCTCCACCAGAAAGCTGGCGAAGGTGTGCACGATCGGCCGCAGCCCGGTGAGCGCCATCCCGGCGCCCGCACCGATCAGCAGCTGTTCCCTGATTCCCACATTGATGACCCGGTCCGGATGGGCCCGCGCGGCCCGGTCGAAGCCGTCCCGGCTGATCTCGGCCAGCACCAGCGCGAGGCGGGGGTCCTCGTCCAGCAGCTGCGAGGTGGTCGAGATGAAACGGTCACGCATCGTGTCCATGTGAAGTGTCCCTCTCCGGTTTCGTTGCTTCTGTGTCTTCGGCTTTCGCCCGGTGCGTTCAGCCCTTGGGGGCGACCCGCGCGACCACGGCCCGCGGCCGCCCGGGATGCGGAGCCGTGAAGGCCGCGTACAGCGCCTCGTGGTCCCGTCCGTCGACGGAGTCGACCGACCAGGCCGCGGCCTCGAACCGGGCCGCGATGCCGCCGGGCCGGCCGTAGGTCGCCGACGCGTTGTCGATCACCACGGTGTGCAGCTGCTCCAGCCCGGCCGGGCCCGCGTACGCGAGCGCCTCGTGATTGCTGCCCTCGTCCAGCTCGGCATCCCCGATCAGCACCCACACCTTCGGGTCGGTCAGCCCCTGCGCCCGTAGACCGAGCACACTCCCCACGGCCAGCGGCAGCCCGTGCCCCAGCGACCCGCTGCCGATCTCGACCCCCGGCACCAGCGTCCGGTCCGGGTGATGCCCGAGCGGTGAGTCGTACGACCCGAATCCGGAGAGCAGCTCCTCGCCGAAGAAGCCGTGCGCAGCCAGGACCGCGTAGTACGCCATCGGACCGTGCCCCTTGGACAGCAGGAACCGGTCGCGGTCGGGCGCGTCGACGGTGCCGGGCGTCACCCTCAGCACCCGGTCGTACAGCACCCAGAGGGCATCCAGCGTGGAGGTCGCGGCGGGGCCGTGCTTCTCGTCCCCTGTCATCAGGCTCATCAGCCGGTTCATGTCGCGGTAGTCGCCCGTAGGCGCAGCAGTCGTGTGCGTCATGGACCCAGCGTTGAACATCAAGTTTGGTTGAGGTCAAGCCGGGAAAGGCGTTCGTGACCACCCGTCGAAGTGCGGTATTGTTCTCATGCGCGTTCGGCCAGGGGGAAACCCCAGGTCAGGCGGGTATCGGGACGTGGCGCAGCTTGGTAGCGCACTTGACTGGGGGTCAAGGGGTCGCAGGTTCAAATCCTGTCGTCCCGACTCGAAAGAGTCGCAGGTCAGAGGTCGTTTGTGGAGCAATCCGGAACGGCCTCTTGATCGTTTCTGAGGGTCATGTGGGGACCAGCGCACTTGACTGGGTGGTCGCGCACCTTGACTCAGTCAAGGTGCGTTGCAAGCAGCGGGGGCAGTGGTCTGGTCCAGTTCATCGCGGCGCACGTGCTAGTAGCGGCAGTGCCTTTGAGCCGGCAGTCGCGGAGGGCCTTCCAGGTCTTCATACGGGCGAAGACGTGCTCGACGCGAGCCCGGACCTGTTTGTGGGAGCGATTGTGCTCCTCCTTCCAGGCCGGGAGTTCGATCTGGCCGCGCTCACGGCGGTGAGGGATCACGCGATCCCTGCACGGAGAGCCGCCGTCGGCGATCGTGAGCGTCCCGCCGACGGCGGCTTTGACACCGGACTCCTCCCACGCCTTGCAGCCGTTGCGATTCCCGGCAGGCGGCCGACCAACCACCACGGCCTGGTGTCGTATCAGGCAACGTTCGCCCTGTCATGACGCATCGCTCGGTTTGCTGCGCCCGGCGGCCTCGGACGGTCAGAATGATCACGTGGCTGAACGTGTGCAGGTCCGGGAGATTCATCTCCGCACCTGACGCCGAAGCGGTGCCAGCGCGTCGCGACGAGGGCGGAAGCCAACAACGTGGAGCTCGCCTGCACCCCGACCAACAGCTCCTGGCTCAACCGGATCGAGGCCCGGTTCACCGCTCTGCGCTACTTCGCCCTCGACGGCACCGATCACGCCAGCCACAAGGAGCAGGGAAGCATGATCTGCCGCTACATCGTCTGGCGGCACAAGCACGCCGCCGACCCTCTCCTCCGTCAGATCGTCGCCAGGGCGAACGTTGCCTGAAACGGCATTAATTGACCTTCACGCGCCCCATCAAGTACTCAATCTCAAAGACGGGTGCCACTCCCGCCACGTCGAGTTCTCCCTCAACATCGCCCTCGTCCTCGGAGTAGTAGTGGACACCCGCTCCGGGAAACGCGGTGGCAACCCGCTCGACCAGCTGCTCCACACCCTCTACGGTGATGAACAGGAAACCGTCGTTCTCCACCAGGACGTCGATGTCCTCCTCACCCAACGAGCATCGCGCGTCGTCCCGGGTGAGCCAGGCACCAGAGGCGGTACGCCCCCACACTGACACGGTGCGGCCGAGTTCCGTGTGCTGCCCGCAGTCCTCGCCCCAGACCTCGTCGTGGATCTCCACCCGTGCGCCTTCGAAAATCGCCATAGGCCAACTATCGCAGCACTTCGACGGTGCCGGATCCGAACCATCCGCAACAGACGACGACCCTCGTCATCATCGATCTCCCGCGTCTGCACCCGCTCGGCTATGCCGCCCGGTCTCGCCGGGATCACGTCGGCCAGGAGCGGACCCCGACCGTCTCGTCGCGAACTACAGGGCGAACGTTGTCTAATTCCTTCGTAGCAGCGCCGAGTGGGGACCCTCAGTTCCTTCGTGCTGTTCGAGTACCGCACCGTGATGCCTGAACGTTG
>NZ_JBICXE010000052.1:0-39607 GCF_043200155.1 Streptomyces sp. NPDC048473 | reverse complement strand
CCGCTGTCGATCGTGGTGACCGCCGGACCGGCCGCCGACAGCCCGCAGTTCGTCCCCGTCCTGCAAAAGGTCCGCGTCCGGCTGCCCGTCGGCCGCCCGCGCACCCGGCCCGCCGCCGTGGCCGGGGACAAGGCCTACTCCTCCCGCGCCAACCGCGCCTACCTGCGCAGACGCGGCATCAAGGCCGTCATCCCGGAGAAGAAGGACCAGTCCGCCCACCGCAAGAACAGAGGCAGCAGGGGCGGCCGGCCCGTCACCCACGACGCGGATCTCTACAAGGACCGCAACACCGTCGAGCGCATGATCAACAAGCTGAAAGCCTGGCGAGGCATCGCCACCCGCTACGACAAGAGCCCCGAGAGCTACGACGCAGGCCTCCACCTCCGGGCCTCCATGATCTGGATCAACGACCTCACATAGACGACCTGGTGATCACGACCTCACACACGCCCTAGTGCCGTAGTAAACAACGTTTGCCATGTTGTGATGTGACGCACCGCCTGGTTGCTGTGTCGGGCGGCGGGTAGCCACCACTCTGGCGGGTTGGCAGAACGCGTACGCGTACGCATACGCGAGATCGATGACGATGAGGGGCAGTGCCTGTTACGGATCATCCGTAGAGCCACCTCGGGACGTGATCCATATCTTCAACGCCGACGGCTTCGGCTCGCTCCACCCGAAGTACAAAGGAGGCCGACCCAAAACCTTCGCCCTTGCGCTCTGGCCCGACCGCGCAATCCGCACGATCACCCCTTGTCCGGGGAGCCGCCATATCTGGTTCTCGGCCAGGCGTTTGGGCTCCGACCCGGCAGGGTCCAAGCCGACTGCGGAGCAGACCTGTTCCAGGGCGGATCGGCGGAGCCCGTCGTCCGGGCGCGGGTGTTTCCCGGTGTCATCCACCCGCTGATGCGCCCTGAGACGCCGAAGAGGACTGAGCCGACTCAGCCCTCTTCGGGGGCGAGCCTCAGCGAGATCGAGTTGATGCAGTACCGCTGGTCCGTCGGGGTGGGTAACACTCCCCCTTGAAGACGTTGCCGTGGGTGCGAACCGCAGCGCGCCTCCGTGCGGACCATGCCGTGGGAACGGTCCTCGATCAGTTCGACAGCGTCCGTGTCCTTGGGGTCGAAGAAGGACGGCCGATCAAGGGGGTCAGGTCAGACCGTCCAGCGCGCGGGCGATCGAGGCCGCGGTGATGCCGTCGGCCCGGTTGTCGAACACCAGCCGGTGGCTGCTCGACCAGCGGCACACGTTGTTCTGTGCCTTCTCCCAGAAGCTGTCCCAGTCGGTGAGCTTGGACAGGTCCCGTGCGTAGCCCCGTGCGCGGATGCGTTCGCGGGCGGTGTCCGAGTCCACCTGGACCTGCACCACCACGTGCTCGATGTGGCGCGGCCAGGAGTGCCGCTCGGCGACCTCGTCGAGGTAGTCGGGCCGGGAGAAGTAGCGGCCGAACGGAGCGTCCAGCACGACCGGTCGGCCTGTTGCCAGGTTGTCCCTGGCCAGATCCAGGATCGTCAGGTATTCGAGGTCCATCACCACGGACTGGTAGTACGGGTTGAGGTCACGCTCGGTCCTGTCCGTACCTGCGAGTTCGAGGAGTGCCTCGGTGAAGCGGTTGCAGGCGGTGTCCTTGTCGATGTAGGCGGCGCCGGACTGCTCGGCGAGCAGTCGGGCCACGCTGGTCTTTCCGGACCCGGCCGGCCCGATTACGAAGAAGGCCCGGGGGATGGTCATGTGCGGCTCGCTTGGGGTGTTGGGGAGCGGGGCGGGCCACGCCGGCGCGCCCGGTGCCGCGTCAGGCCGTGGCGGTGGCCCGACGGTCCTTGACGAAGAACAGGTAGGACATGCCGCCGATGAGCAACAGCACTCCACCGACGAGAAAGACGAAGGTGTAGTTGTTGCCCGTGGCGTCAAGGATCGCACCGGTGACGATGGGGGCCATCGCCGCCCCGAGGAATCCGCCGAAGTTCTGCATGGCGCCCAAGGAGGCCACCTGGTGCGGCTCCGCTATGTCGGAGGCCAGGGTCCACAGGCAACCCATCGGCACCTGGGCGGCGAAGTAGCCGAGGGACAGGAGGGTGATCGCGAGCGGGGTGCTGTCGACGTACGCCACGGGAAGGACCGCGGCGGCCGCCAGGACCGCGCCGCCGACAATGGGGACCTTGCGGGAGGTGACCGCGGAGAAGCCCCGGCGCATCAGGCACCCGGAGAGGAGGCCGCCGAAGAGGACACCAGCGATGCCACAGAGGTAGGGCAGGGAGGACAGCCACCCGGTCTCCGAGAGGCTGAAGCCGCGGGAGGTCTGCAGGTAGCTGGGCAGCCAGGTCAGATAAACCCACACCGTGTAGAAGATGCCGAAGGCACCGAGGATCATGAAGAAGGTGTTCCGCTGCCGGAACAGCTGTCCCCAGCTCGCCTTCTCCTCACCCTTGCCCTCGCGGGCTTCGCGGGCCTCGGCCGCCGCCTGCTCGCCCTTGATCAGCGCCATCTCGCGCAGGGTGGGGTCCCGGTAGATACGCAGCCACACCAGCATGACCAGGACGCCCAGCGCGCCCACGGTAAAGAACATGCCGCGCCATCCGAAGCTCAGCATGAGGACGGTGAGGATCGGCGGAGCGATGGCGTTCGCGATCTGCGATCCCGTGTTGACGATCGAGATCGGCAGGGCGCGCTCGTCCTTGGCGAACCAGGTTTCGTTCACCTTCAGGCTGGCCGTGAAGAAGGGGGATTCGGCCACGCCGAGGGCGACCCGGGCCGCGTACAGCAGACCGAAGGAGTTCGCAGCTGCCGTGACCATCGTCATCAGCGACCAGACCCCAGCTGCCCAGGCGTACATCTGCTTGGGACCGAAGCGGTCGACGAGATAGCCGGCCGGGAGGTTGGCGATGGCATACGGCCAGGCAAAGGCCGCGAGCAGCAGCCCCATCTCGGTGGAGTTCAGGCCGAACTCATTGGAGATGGTCGTGTTGGCGACGCTCAAAGTGGCGCGGTCAAGGTAGTTGACGACACCGCCGATCACGAGGAGAGCCACCAGGACCCAGCGGATGCGAATCGCTTTGCTCAGGTCTGTGCCGCCCGTATCGAGAGATTCAAGCGTGGGGGACTGCTGGGCCATGGGGAGCTCCTAAGGGAACCACGTTAAAGGGTTGGGGACGGGGGTGCGGGGACGAGGGTGCGGACGGGACGCATCCGGGAAACGGGGAGAGGGGGACCGGCTTGCGGGCGTTACGCCCGCGAGTCTTCGATGGCGCGCAGGACGGTCGTGGCGGCCTCGGTGACGCGCCGGTAGTCGCCATCGGGACGGGCGGCCTTCGTGACGAAGCTGCCGACCCCCACCGCGACAACGCCGGCGTCGAACCACTCCTTGACGTTGTCCGGGGTTACGCCGCCCGTGGGCATCAGCGGTGCCTGCGGGAGCGGGGCCCTGACCGTCCGGACGTACTGCGGGCCGAGGAACTCGGCCGGGAAGAGTTTCACGATGTCGGCGCCCGCCTGCATCGTGTCGACGATCTCCGACGGGGAGAAGGCCCCGCTGACCGTGACGGCCTGGTAGCGGTTGGCCGTGGCGAGCATCGCCGGGTTCAGGTTGGGGCTGACCAGCAGCCGTGCCCCGGCCGAGATGCAGGTGTGTGCCGCGTGCTCGTCCAGCACCGTACCGGCGCCGATGACGACCCCGTCGTCGGCGTAGCGGTCGGAGAGCTTCGAGATCACGTCCAGTGCACCCGGCACCGAGAGGGTGATCTCCAGCGCCCGTATACCGCCCTCGATCGCCGCTTCCGAGACGGCCAGGGCTTCCTCGGCGCTGTCCAGGCGGACGATCAGAAGGGCGCCCGTACTGGTGATCGATTCCAGGGCGTTAAATTTTGTTACCATGACGGAACACACTAGAACACAGATTCACATTTTGTCACGCCCTCAATGAGATGAAGTTAGGCTGATCAGCGCCGGCCCCGTCACCGAGGAATCGGGCAGACGCAGTGAACGAGGAGACACATTGAGCAGGGCACCCCTGATCCCCGAGCAACGCCATCAGGAACTCCTGCGCCTGCTGAGAAGCAGCGGAGTGCTCAGCATCCGCGACCTGACCGCTCGGCTGAATGTCTCCCACATGACGGTGCGCCGGGACATCGCCGCCCTTGAGAGGAGCGGTCAGGTGGTTTCGGTGCAGGGCGGGGTCAGGCTGGCGGACTGGACCGGCCACGCGCCGCCCCGCGAACGGGCGTCACGGGCGGCACTGGAGATGCCCCGCAAGCGAGCCATCGCCGACAGGGCCGCGCGCCTCGTCGAGGACGGCATGGTCGTGTTTCTCGACGCGGGCACGACCTGCCAGTCGGTCGTGCCGTTCCTGGCCGCCCGCAGTGACCTCACCGTCGTCACCAATGACTTCCACGCCGTCTTGGCGCTCTGCGACCTTCCGTCCGTGCACACCATCCACACAGGTGGCGAGGTCGATGTGTCGAGCGGTTCGAGCAGCGGGCCACTCGCCGCCCAGACAATCGGCGCGCTGAACATCGACCTCTTCTTCCTGAGCGCCGGCTCCTGGGACCTGTCCCACGGCGTGACCAGCCACTCGACCGAGAAAGTGCTGCTCAAGCGCGCGGTCATGGAGGCAGCTTCCTCGGTCGCACTGCTCGCCGACAGCACGAAGTGGGGCACCGTCGAGCGGTTCAACGTGACCGCCCTCGACAGGCTCGACACCATCGTGACCGACGAGGGGATGCCCTCAGCGGTGGTCGACCGCATCACGGAGGAGGGGCCGACCGTGCTGCGCGCAGACTGAACCGCCGCATGACGAAGGGGTCGGCCCGACGGACCGGCCCCGCGCTCGAAGGAGATCTGGGTTCACTCCGCGTCAGGCCTCAACCGCAACGAGATGCAGTTGATGCGGATCGGTGGGCGCTCGGGTACCCCTCCCCTCAAACAGACGCCCTGAATGTGGCTCTGTTGGCAGAGCCCTCGTGGTGCCGTTGCCCGCGGGGTCGACCTTGGCCCGTCGCCGCTTGGCGCTGGTGCCAGACCAGCGTGCAGCGCCAGAACAGCCGACGGCGCAGCCGCACCCCGGGCAATACACGGCGTCGCGAAGGATGTCGGGGGAGCTCATGGTCGCCGGCCGGGTCGGCGCAGTCATCGAGACCGGCCAGGGCGCTCTGCGGCCTATGTTCTTGATCCAGCCCAGGGCGACGTTCAGCGCAATGGCAGCGAAGCGGCCGCCCGGACAACGGCCGGGCCAGATCGCAGCGCAGGCTCACTCCTGACGCGAGCAGTGACTGAAGTCTGCGGCGCACCGTCATCAGGCCCGTGTCGGTCGCCGCCGCCAGATGGCGCAAGGACATGCGGCCGTCGGTAGTCAGCAGTTCCACGAGCCGCGCGTCCAGGGCGTCCCACCCCGCCGTGACCTCGCCTGCGGTCGGAGCCGGTACGGGCAGGGCCGCCTCGGTCCTCGCGCACTGGGCGGCGTCCAGGCTGCGCAACCTCCACCGGCTGCCTTCGGTAGGAACACCCGTCGACAGTCGACACGTGCGTACGGGTGGCCCGTACCCCGGGCGTTCCCTGGAACAGCAGGGTGATGAGGCGGGCCAGCCGCACTGAGACACCTCGGTGTTCGAAGCCCTTGAAGAAAGACCCATGACTGCCATCCACGGCCCCAGCAGGCCGCCGCAGTAGCTCCCCCAGCCCTCTCCGCACGGTGCTTGCGTGGACGAACGGATCGGCACCACTCAAACCGGTACCGGTATGGTCTGCAGCCGAAAACCCTCTGACCTGCGCAAACCATTTTCTTGACGCAATCGGGTGGCAGACCGTCTCACATTCGAGGGGGCTGTCTCGTCTTAGGGACATGAACACGAAAATCCGGTACATCAGTCTCGGCCTCCTGGCCGTGGTCGCGCTCTACACAGGTATCTGGGCCTATTTCTCCCCGACGAGTTGGTATGCGAACTTCCCCGGCCTCGGACTCAGCTGGCTGCCCCAGCTCGGCCCCTACAACGAGCACCTCTCCAAGGATGCCGGGGCCATGTTCCTGGCGCTGGCCGTCCTGACGATCATCGCCCTGCGTTCCGTGCAGAACACCCGGCTGGTGCAGACGACGGGTGCGGTGTGGCTGGTCTTCAATGTGCTGCACTTCAGCTACCACGTGCAGCACCTCGACATGTACAACACACGCGACCAGGTACTCAACGTCGTATTCCTGGCCGCACTGGTACTGCTGGCGGCCCTGCTGTTGCTGGTGCCGGCCATCCCCGGGCGCCGGGACGGCACACGATGACGTACGGCAACAACAGTCACAGGGGAACAACGGCGGCATGAGCGCGAAGAAGAGAGCCGGCATGCGGGTGGCAGTGGCAGGCGGGACCGGACTGGTCGGACGGTACGTGGTCGAAGAGCTGGCCGCGGCCGGGCAGGAACCGGTGGCGCTGTCAAGATCACACGGTGTGGACCTAGTGACTGGCACCGGACTCGACTCGGCCATGGCTGGCGTCGAGGCAGTCATCGACGTGAGCAACCTGACGACCACAAGCAGCAAGAAGGCGATCTCATTCTTCGACAGCGTCGGCCGCAACCTCCTGGATGCTGGTGAGCGGGCCGGGGTGAGCCACTACGTCCTGTTGTCGATCGTCGGCATCGACCGGGTCGGCCTCGGCTACTACCAGGGGAAGCTGCGCCAGGAGGAGGTGGTGAAGAGCGGGCGGACGCCGTGGACGGTGCTGCGCGCCACGCAGTTCCACGAGTTCGCGGAGCAGACCCTCGACCGGGTTCCGAAGCCGCTGGCAGTGGTACCACGGATGCGGACCCAGCCGGTTGCCGCCCGCGAGGTGGCCCAGCACCTCGTGCAACTCGTCCTGGCGCCGCCGCAGGGCATGGCCCCCGAGCTCGCCGGACCGCGCGTCGAACAGGTCGTGGACATGGTGGGCCGGCTGTTGCGGGCCCGGCAGCAGCGCCGGCTGCTGCTGCCGGTGAAACTCCCTGGCGCCACGGGCGCGGCCATGACGGGCGACGGCCAGCTGCCCACCGGGCTGGGGCCCCGGGGCAGCCAGACCTTCGACGAGTGGCTCGCGCAGCACGTCACCCAGCAGACCGTCCGAGGAGGATGACGACGCCATGCCCACGCCCCCCGGATCGGCCCAGGACCCCACCTTCGGCGCCCTCATAGCCGAGCGTCGCCGACTGCTCAACCTCGGCTATCGCATGCTCGGTTCCGTGCAGGACGCCGAGGACGTGGTCCAGAAAACGTACGCCCGCTGGTACACCCAGTCTGAGGAGGGGCAGCAAGGGATCGACGCACCGCTGGCGTGGCTGACCAGGGTCGCCTCGCGGATCTGCCTCGACCACCTCGTCTCGGCTCGGATCCGCCACGAGCGCTACACCGGTGAATGGCTCCCCGAGCCCGTCCGGGACGGCACCTTGTGGCCCAGCGCGGGCAGTGAGGACGGAGACGATCCGGCCGACCGCATCACCCTCGACGAATCGGTCAGCATGGGAATGCTTGTGGTCCTGGACTCAATCACTCCGGCAGAGCGCGTCGCCTTCGTCCTCCACGACGTCTTCAACATGGCGTACGCCGAGACTGCCGAGACGGTGGGCCGCAGCCCTGCGGCCTGCCGAGAACTCGCCACGTCCGCCCGACGGAGTATCGCCAGCCAACGACCCGGCAGGTAGAGCGCAGGAACACCGACAGGTTGTCACCGCGTTCCGCGAGGCGTGCGAGACCGGCGGCCTCGAGACTCTCGTCGCCCTGCGCGACCCCGCCGTCGAGTCGCGCAGGAACGGGGGCGGCAAGGTGCGGGAACTTTGCCAAGCGTTCGGATCGGTCGCTGCATGGTTACAGGGGGACGCCGACGCCAGTGCCTTCGGAAGTGTGTCGACCATGAGAGCGCCCCGGTACGTTTCCCGCTCGCGCACCGCCCCACTGAATTGCTTCGGCCCAGTGCGCCTCTGAGAGGCGTTATCCCAGATGGGCGGGTCGTCAGGACAACGCCAATGTCACAAACCAGGACGCTGTGACGTCATAACCATCAAACCCCCAACCTACGGATCGGAGCACCTGTGACCGCAGGGATCATCCCCGCCATCTGCGCCAACCTCCGCGACGCCTCCACAGCAAGCCGTCTCTCCAGCAGGTGCTGTTCAGCGGCCAGGAGCAGGTTCCTCAGTGGCCTGGAGGCTGGTGTTGTGCTCGCGAATCAGCCGCAAGGCTGCATCACGGTCTCTCCGGTCAAGGGCGTCAACGAGGTCGCGATGGAGAGTATGGCGGTGAGCGATGTACTCGCCCAGTGGTTGCTCGCTGGTCGGCAGCACGGACAAAGTATGCGACTCGATAAGATCCAGCAGGCTGCTGTAGAGCGAACTCAGCAGGGCGTTCGGGCTGATGGCTGCGATGGCCGCGTGCAGGCGCCAGTTGGCATGGACGAAGGCGACCGAGTCTTCCGCGCCGACCGCCTGTTCCATCGCCTCGATTTGGAAACGCAGCCCCGCGATGTCGGCCGGCGAGGCATGCCAGAGCGCATCCTCGATGAGCAGAGGGTCCAAGGCATCACGGATGCGTACGGCGTTGGCCACGTCGGCCGCCTGGGCGTCCAGGGCGAGGACTGAGTTGCCGAGCCGGACCATGGGCGACTGCTCGGCGCTGAACAGTCCGCCGCCCGGTCCGGGCTTGACCGTGACGAGGCCCCGGGATTGGAGCAACCGCAGAGCCTCGTTGAACGTGCCTACCGATACCTCGCACAGCGTCCGAAGTTCCTCCTTCGTCCCCAGACGGGCGCCCGGTTCGGCGGCAGCAATGAGGGAGGCGACACGTTCCGCCGCGATCTCGGCCCGACCCGATGAGGGCGTTCGCGAAGCACTCCCGTGCTTTCGCGCCTTTCGCGACGCATCGGCGTCGGGGGGCCTGCTGCCGCTGCGTTGCAGGTCATGGCGGCTACGAACGCCAGGGCGGGCCGCCTTCTGGGGCGTCTGGGGCAGTGAGTCCGGTGCGCTGTCGGGCCTGGCAGTCATGGGACCTCCTCCAAAAGATCTCTCATCATATTCATCATGAAGAATTATCGTTCACCCCTTGACGCTGTGGGACACGCAGACGCAACATCAAGGTAATCATCATGCTGAATATCGGTTGGGTGAGCAAGGGCCCGTTATCAGTGACGAAGGCCCCAGCTCGCAGCGGGCTTCGGCGCCCGTGTGACCAGCACTTCGTCAAGAGCCCGTTCCGACACCAACTCAGGAGCCATCGTGCGTATTGCCAATCTCTCGGGCCGTCTGATCCTGATCACTGGCGACCGCGCGGTCGATGTGGAGGAGGCCAGTAGCGGCCTCTTCTCCGCTGAACCGCAGGCCGTCTACGAGCGGTGGGACGAGTTCCGTACCTGGGCCGCCGAAGCCGACCTGCAGGCCGGGCGGCTTTTCGAGCAGTCCGCACTGGGCTCACCGGCGCCCGCACCGCGCCAGACGCTGGCGATCGGTCTGAACTACCGTGATCACGCCGCCGAGTCCGGATTCGCCGCCCCCAAGGGGCTGCCGCCGGTGTTCACCAAGTACGCAACCAGCATCACCGGCCCCATCACAGAGGTCACGCTCCCGCCGGGCGGTCACACCGACTGGGAGGTCGAGCTGGTCGCGGTCATCGGCCGCAGGGCCTCAAAGGTGTCCGCGGACGACGCCTGGGGCCACATCGCGGGGCTCGCGGTCGGGCAGGACATCTCGGAACGCATCGTGCAGTTGGCAGGCCCTGCACCGCAGTTCAGCCTCGGCAAGTCTTTCCCGGGCTTCGCACCCATCGGGCCGTGGCTGGTGACCCCCGACGAGTTCGACAACCCGGATGACCTCGAGCTGCGCTGCTCGATCAACGGCGAAGAGGTGCAGAAGGGACGCACCCGCGACCTCATCTTCTCCGTTCCCGCGCTGATCGCCGGCCTCTCCGACGTCGTGCCGCTGCTGCCGGGAGACGTCATCTTCACAGGTACCCCCGCGGGGGTGGGCCTGGGCCGCGACCCTCAGCGCTGGCTGACTGCCGGTGACGAGCTGGTTTCCGTCATCGAAGGCATCGGCGAACTTCGCCAGACCTTCGTCGCCTGAACGTCATGCCGACGGACAAAGGAGTCCACCCATGGCACTGCATCGTCTGACCTCCATCACCATGGGGGTTCCCAACGTAGCCGAGACTGCTGCCTACTACACCGACTTTGGACTCGCCCCCGACGGAGAGGGCTGGTTCACCACCTGCGATGCCGGCCGTCAGCTCCGCATCGTCCACGCCTCGAGCCGCCGCCTCGTCGAGGTGCGCATCGGCGCCGACACACCGGACGATCTGGCCGTTGCCGCCTCACGTCTGAAGCGGCTGGGTATCGAGAGCCAGATGTCCGGCACCACCCTGACCGCCTATGACGTAGCCACCGGGGTGCGTGCCGTGGTGGAGGTCATCCCGCGCCTGCTCCAGAAGTCCGTCACGGCCACTGCCTACAACGGTCCGGGCCGAAACGAACGAACTGGTCGCAGGGCCCCGGGCATCCTGCGCACCGGTCGTGTGCAGCCCCGCAAGCTCGGTCATGCTGTCATCGGCACGACCGACCTGGCCGCGACCACCTCCTTCTTCCGTGACGGCCTCGGCTTCAAGGCATCCGACTACATCAAGGACCACGGGGCGTTCCTGCGCTGCTCCACCGACCACCACAACATCCTGGTGCTGGCCGCCCCCGTGACGTTCCTGCACCACACCTCCTGGCAGGTCGACGACATCGACGAGGTCGGCCGCGGCGCCTCGGCCATGCTCGAGGACCACCCTGAGCGCCATGTCTGGGGGCTCGGACGCCATCACGCCGGCTCGAATTTCTTCTGGTACCTGAAAGACCCGGCAGGAAACTTCAGCGAGTACTACTCCGACATGGACTGCATCGTCGACGACCAGCTGTGGACACCGGAAGTCCTCGACGGCGTCAAAGGCTTGTTCAACTGGGGACCGCCTCCCCCGCCGTCCTTCCTCGCACCCGAGGATCTCGCCGCGCTGATGACCGGCACCCACAGTGAGACGAGGTAGCACCATGCCCAGAACACCCACCCCTGTACACGATGTGGCCATCGTCGGCTTCGGTCCCATCGGCCAGATGCTGAGCATTCTGCTCGGGAAAGCCGGGCACGACGTCATCGTGCTGGAACGCTGGCCCAGCCCGTACGACCTGCCCCGCGCGGTGCATTTCGATGACGAGATCGGCAGGATCTTCCAGGCGGCCGGGCTGAGCGACGAAGTGCGCGCCGTCACCGACCCGGTGCCCGACCACTACGAATGGCGCAACCACGCGGGGGAGGCCCTGGTCCGCATCGACTGGTCCGGCACGGGCCCTTCCGGATGGCCCACGGCAAGTTTCTTCTCCCAGCCGCAGCTGGAAGCCGTGCTGTCCAAGGCTGCTCAGGAAGTGCCCACCGTCACCGTCCGCCGCGACTGTGAGGTGGTGGGCCTGGAGCCGCGGGACGAGCACGTGCGTCTGATCACCGCAGGTTCCGACGGCCCGGGCGAGGTGCGGGCCCGCTACGTGATCGGTGCCGACGGCGCCAACAGTTTCGTGCGCTCCGGCATGGCCACCACCGTCACCGATCTGGGCTTCTTCTATGACTGGCTGATCGTCGATACTTTCCCTCACGAGGATGCGACCTGGTCGCCGATGAACTGGCAGTTGTGCGACCCCGAGCGGCCCACCACCATCGTCTCCGGTGGGCCTGGTCGTCGGCGCTGGGAGTTCTTGCGGTTGCCGCACGAGAGCGTGGAGGAGCTCAACACTTCCGAGACCGCATGGCGGCTCCTGGAACCCTGGGGACGTACGCCGGACAACACCACGATCGAACGTCACACGGTCTACACCTTCCAGGCCCGCTGGGTGGACCGGTGGCGCGAGGGCCGGCTGCTCCTCGCCGGGGACGCAGCCCATCAGATGCCACCGTTCGCCGGCCAGGGCATGTGCTCCGGCTTGCGGGATGCCATGAACCTGGCTTGGAAGCTCGACCTGGTTCTCGCCGGCAGCGCCGACTCCGACCTTCTGGACACTTACACCAGCGAGCGCAGTGACCATGTCCAGCACGCCATCGGGATGTCGATGGCGCTCGGCCAGGTCATCTGCGTCCTGGACCCCGAAGAGGCCGCAGCCCGCGACACCCGCATGATCGCCACCGGTGCCGACCCCAGGCACGCACTGCCGGCGACTCCGCCGCCGGTGCTGGGAGACGGGGTTCTCAAGCGCGGTGCCGACGGAAACCGCGCCGCAGGGGTGGGCCACCTCACCCCGCAGTACAGGGTCACCCACCAGGGACAGACCGCGTTGCTGGACGAACTTGCCGGGGGCGGCTTCACCATACTGACCGACAGCCAGGCACCCTGCGACGCACTTGACGCAGCCGACCGGGACTTCCTGGACAGCATCGGAGCGAGCATCGTCGCGCTGTACGCCGACCATGCTCCGCCCGGTGGATACCTCGACACGGACAACGGCTACCTCCCCCACATGCGCGAACACCAGCACGTCGCTGCGGTCGTACGGCCCGACTTCTACCTGTTCGGCGCCGCCTCGACCGGTCAGGAGCTGCACGAGCTGATCGGCCAGCTCCGCGACCAGCTGCACCAGCCCGCAGCGCCCAGTGTGGTCAGTCCTGTGCCCGAACCACTGTTGGCTGCCTCGGATCAGTAGCCCCCGTTCTCTCTTCCCCGCCCGCAGGAGACCAACGGACCGCGGGGCGCGGGCCACCGCACGGCTCGCGTCCCGCTCGTGCCCGGGGCTGCCGCACAGCCCGGGGCACCGCCGGGTGTCCGGGCCCGCTGCTTCTGCAGCGCGGCCCGGACATCCCACGGCGGCTCTCTGCGAAAGATCGAAGGACCTCATGGACAAGTCAGTCCCTTCCGCAGCACAGGCTGTGGCCAGCATCCGCAACGGCTCCTCCCTCGCCGTTGGCGGATTCGGCCTGTGCGGTATTCCCACCACCCTGATCAACGCCCTGCATGAGCAGGGCACCGGCGAACTGCGGGTGGTATCCAACAACTGCGGAACCGACGGCCACGGACTCGGTGTGCTGCTGAGCGCCGGACGCATCGCCCGTGTCACCGGTTCCTATGTCGGCGAGAACAAGGAGTTCGCCCGTCAATACCTCGCCGGCGAGCTCGAAGTAGAGCTGGTGCCCCAGGGCACCCTCGCCGAGCGGCTGCGTGCCGGCGGCTGCGGGATCCCCGCCTTCTACACACCCGCAGGCGTCGGCACTCAGGTCGCCGAAGGCGGCATCCCCTGGCTCTACGACGCCGACGGATCCGTCGCCGTGGCCTCACCGCCCAAACCGACCGGGCTGTTCGGTGACCGCACTTGCGTCCTGGAATACGGCATCACCTGCGACTTCGCCTTGGTGCGCGCCGCCCGCGGCGACCGCCACGGAAACCTCGTCTTCGATAAATCTGCGCGCAACTTCAACCCCCTGGCCGCCATGGCAGGACGGATCACCATCGCCGAGGTGGAAGAGCTCGTCGAACCAGGTGAGCTGGCCCCGGACGACATCCATCTCCCCGGAGTATTCGTGCAGCGCGTGGTCGCGCTCACTGGGGAACAGGCCGCGGACAAGCGGATCGAGAAGAGGACGGTGCGCAGCTGATGGCCTGGAACAGGAACGAGATGGCGGCCCGGGCAGCAGCCGAACTCAGTGACGGTGACTACGTCAACCTCGGTATCGGGCTGCCAACTCTGGTCCCCGATTACATACCCGCCGGCGTGCACGTGGTCCTCCAGTCGGAGAACGGCATCCTGGGCACCGGTCCCTACCCGACCGAGGCTCAGGTCGATGCGGATCTGATCAACGCGGGCAAGGAGACGGTGACCGTGCTGGCAGGCGCGGCGTTCTTCGACTCCGCACTCTCCTTCGGCATGATCCGCGGGGGTCACATCGACACTGCGATCCTCGGGGCCATGCAAGTCTCCGCCCAGGGGGACCTCGCCAACTGGATGATCCCCGGCAAGATGGTCAAGGGCATGGGCGGCGCCATGGACCTCGTGCACGGTGCCCGCCGCGTCATCGTCCTCATGGAACACACCGCCAAGGACGGAAGTCCCAAGATCGTCTCCAGGTGCACCCTGCCGCTCACCGGCAAAGCATGTATCCACCGGATCATCACCGACCTCGCCGTCCTTGACATCGTCGACGGCGCACTCGTCCTCGTCGAGACCGCCCCCGGTGTCACCGCACAAGAGGTCGTGGCGAACACCGCCGCACCAGTGATGACGGCGCCAACGCCAGAGCCATCAGCTCGATGAGCGACAGCTATCCAGGGCCTGGGGCACCACCTCGACCTTTGCACGGCCGGAGCCGCCGACAACCGGCTGACGAACTCCCCCAAGTCGAGCCCGGCCAGAGCCGGCTCCACAAGTTCGGCCTACTCACCGACGCAACCTGAACTCCGAACTGCCCCGGTCTGAGAATGCCCCGCGGCGGCAGCCGAGTCCCGCCGGTTCGCCACCGCACGATCGCGCCACAGTCTCCTCGACCACATCACCAACCGGAAGGCAGCCCACCGATGACCGGCCCAACTCCCCTGGTCGACACGCATGCACACTTCCTGACGCCCGACTACGTCCATGCAGCGCGCGCTGCCGGGCACATCCACCCGGACGGCATGGGCGCCTGGCCCACCTGGAGCGCCGAGGCACACATCAGGCTGATGGACCGATGGGGAGTGAAGATCTCGCTCTTGTCGATATCCTCCCCTGGCACCCACTTCGGCGACGACTCCGAAGCCCGTGCTCTGACCCGCCACGTGAACGAATCGGCCGCAGCCGTACGCCGCGAACACCCCAACAGGTTCGGCCACTTCGCCTCACTCCCGCTGCCGGACGTGGACGGCGCGCTCGCCGAGGTTGCCTACGCCATGGACCACCTCGGCAGCGACGGAGTCACCGTCGAGACGAATACCCACGGCGTCTACCTCGGCGACGCGAGTTACGAGCCGCTGTACGCGGAGCTCAACCGCCGTCGTACCCCTGTCTTCCTCCACCCCACCTCACCGCCCCACGCCGAGGATGTCGCGCTGGGAAGGCCCCGCCCCATGCTCGAATTCATCTTCGACTCCACCCGTACAGTGAGCGATCTCCTGTTCAGTGGCGTATTCCAGCGGTACCCCGACATCCCGTGGATCGTCTCGCACGGCGGCGGGGCCCTGCCGCTCCTGACCGACCGGATGGAACTGTTCCGCAGTGTCTTCTCAGAAGGCGCCGAGGGCCGTTTCATCCCCGAGCAGGTGAGCCGCCTTTGGTTCGACATGGCCGGCACCCCCTTCCCTCACCAGATCCCCGCCCTGACAGCCGTTGTCGGCAACAACCGGCTTCTTTACGGTAGTGACTACTGCTGGACACCCGTCGCAGGCGTAGATGCCCAGATCGCCTCGATCGCGGCCGCACCACAACCCGGCGACGACACGTGGCGTGCCCTCACCACTCGCAACGCCCACCGCCTCTTTTCCCGCCTCGCGCGCATGCACCAGGAGCAGTGACGTAGCTGTGGCTTCGACACCCGGCGGTACGAAGTGCCGCTCAGCATCCTCGCCGCCCCTGCGTTCCACCGCTCGAGACATTCCTGCTTGTACGCCCGCCCCGATCAGCGTCACCGGCCGTCGCCGCCATCCGAAGGGCTGAATCCGCCCTTCGCAGAGCCATACCGATCAGTTTCCGAGCGGCATGGCAGCACCCAACCGCCAGACCAAGGAGTCACCGTGCCCGAGTCAATCACCCTCACCGCCGGGACAGCGCGCGTCAGCGCCATTGCTCAGACAGGATCCTCCAGCGGCCTCCCGCTCCTGGTGTGCATTCCCGGTGGCAGTTACAACAGTGGCTACTTCGACGTGCCCGGCCACTCCCTGTTCGCCGCCGCGGGCGAACGTGGATTCCCCATCGTGGCAGTGGACCGACCGGGCTACGGTGCCAGCGACCCGCTGCCCGGCGATGTCTCCTTCGCTGGAAACGCCAGTGTCCTGACCGATGCCATCGCCGGCCTGTGGGCACGACAGGAGAAAACCTGCCCCGGCATCGTGCTCATCGGTCACTCCATGGGAGGAGCCATCGCGGTGCACATCGCGGCCAGGCATCCGCGCTGGCCGCTTCTGGGAATCTCCATCAACGCCATTCACGATGTCCCCCCGCAAACTGTCACGGGCGCCTGGCAGGCCATCCCGCGCGGCACGACGATCAACTTCACCTCCGAGGACCGCGCCCATTACATGTACGGCCCCGAAGGCACGCACTCCCCCGCCGTGCTGTCGGCCGCCGAACCCGCGTGCGCCCCGATTCCGGTCGACGAGCTGCATGAGGTCATCGAGGGGTGGCCCCGCGACTTCGCCCGTCTCGCACCCCGCGTGAACGTCGCGGTCCACTACAGCCTCGCCGAACACGAGCAGCTGTGGAACTCGACGCCGGATAACATCTCTGCCTTCGCCGGCGCCTTCACCGCCGCCCCGCAGATAACGACACACATCATCAACAACAGTGGCCATAACGTAGACCACCATCACGCAGGACCGGCGTTTCACACCGGACAGCTCGACTGGGCAGCACGACTCACCCGCGCATAGGCGTTCTCCTCTAACTGCAGGCCGGTGCTGGATGCGATGCGTGGCAACAGCGAGCCCGTCGGACTCACAGGCATGACTGCGAAGATCACCCGCTTCAACCCCGAAAAGTTTCGTGAGACGCCCGGCTATCACCACATCACCGTGGTGGAGACTGGTCGTACGGCCCACTTGGCGGGGCAGTGCCCGCTCGATCGGAGCGGTTCCCTCGTCGGCTCCTTCCGGAGCTCTTGAGGTGCAAACCGACCAGGTGGCCGCGAACACGCTCACCGCCCTGACAGCGGTGGGTGGCGCGGAGGCGTCATCCGGGGCGAGTTCTACGCGTGCCTGACCGCTTGGCGCGATGAACTGTTCGAACCGACGGATGCGGTGCTCTGCGTGGAGGGCTCGGTGAAGTCCCCAGCAGCCATCCACCGGTGTAACACGCACGGCGGACCCACGCCGAGGCGAGGTGGTCGAGGCAGATCCGCGAGGCGACCCGGGTCAGCCACGCCGGCGCAACGCCGATCGCCTGCTGCTTCTCCTCGGTCAGGCCCGTACCAGCGGGCGTACGTCTCTTGAACGACGTCCTCGACGTCCTGCACGGAACCAAGCATGCGGTAGCCGAGGTTGAGCAATCCACAGTACTCGGCCATCAGGGAGCCGAGGGTGGGGTCCTGGGCGGTTCCGGGTGGCGGCACGGCTTCTTCATCCTCCCCGTGGGATGTTCCGGGGCAGCCATTCCTCGAAGGACTGACTGCCCCAGAATCTCACCGGCAGCAGCAGCCGACACGGGTGCCGGGCCCGCAGTAACCGGCGCGAAGAACGAGAGCGCCCTTCTTGCCGCTCGTGGTCGTCACGTTACTCACGTGGACGATCGCTTCCACTCCCACCCTGGCGGCATCGAGTCCCGCGCCCGAGAGGTCAACACCTCGTGACCGGGCCAGCACCATGGGCTCCTGCCCTGCCGCGGCCGGCTCCTTGACCACATACCGTCCGAACAGCCCGGTCCCGCCTGCCGCTGCTACCCGCGTGACGGGTCTTCCATTGCCCCGATGGTCCCTCACGTCATCGTGTGTCGTCCCGCCGCCCGGGGCGCAACGGCACAAGAAGGAGCGCCGACAGCAACACCAGCGCGGACAGGAAGACAACGTTGAGTACCTGGTCGGTCGTGTCGTACATGTCGAGATGCTGCATATGGTAGGTGAGGTGCAGCACGTTGAAGACCAGCCACACTGCACCCGTCGTCTGCACGAACCGGTTGTCACGAACGTAGCGCAGAGTGATGATCGTCAGCGCGGCCAACGCAAGGAACAAGGCCCCGGCGTCCTTGGCCAGGTGCTCGTTGTACGGGCCCAGCTGAGGCAGCCAGCTCAGTCCGAAGCCGGGGAAATTCTCGTGCCACTTCTTCGGGGAGAAGTAGGCCCAGATGCCTGTGTACAGCGCGACCACGGCCAAGAGACCGAGACTGGCGTACCGGATTTTCGTGTTCATGCCCCTATAACGAAACAGCGCCACCGAGGTGCGGTGGGCCGTCACCCGTCTGCGTCGAGGCAGTGTTTTGTGCGCCAGGGGCTTCATAGCGTCAGACCCTGCCGGTACGAAGGATCCGGCTGCACTCATCCCAGGTGCTTCTTCTTACCGGCACGGCGCGCGTCCAGCGCTGGCCCTACGGCGCTGGATGTTCCCCGTTCTTCTGGTGCTTCCATGGTCTCCCGCAGCGGCTGGTGACGCATTGCGCCGGGCGAGACCGCGCTTTACGGAGGAGCTCTACGACCAGACACCGAGTTCGAACCGGGTTGTCTTGCCGCGGCCGACGGGGGAGCTGCCGCTGCCCCGGGTGGACGCCAAGGCATCGACGATGATCAGACCGCGCCCGGTCTCGGCCTGATCATTTGCTGCTTCCTCAAAACCCATGATGGCGGCGATGACGGGCGGGCGCGGGTTACTGTCGCGCACCTCGACTCGGACCTTCATGCCGGCTGCCTGGCTGGCAGTCGAAGGGGGGAACCGGAACGCGCGGGATCAGATCCCAGGCGGGCTCCGGAGCACCCAGCCCATCGGCGGCATATGTCGCGACCTTCGTCGTGGCCATGGCGATCGTGCTCAGCTCCACCTTCGTGGGGCCGGCTCGCTCAGGTCCGTTGACCGGCGGTGGCAGCCGGGAAGGCCCCTGGTGGCGGTCCCCCGCCGGTCAACGGCGTTCGGGCCGCGCAGTAGCGAGCAGAGCCCGCCAGATTCGGGCAGGTCATAAAATAAATGCATGAAAGCGATGATTCCTGACCCGGATGGCTCAGAGGGCGGCCAGGTGCTGGACAACGCTGCAGACCAAGCATGGAGGCAGCTGGAGCCGCTTTCGAACGTGGCGTCGATCGGCGCGTCCTTGAACGTGGAAACGACGGCTCAACGTCTGGCCGACCTCGTGGTCCCGGGGCTGGGCGATTTCGCGACCGTGAACCTGGCCAGGGAAATTTACGACGGGGAGGAACCACCGGAACGGACCGGGGGCGGGGACCTGGCGATGCGTCGTACCGCGGTCGCGCCCGCAGACAGGCAGTGGCCGGAAGGCTACGTTCTGGTAGGCGGTGATCTTCCGAGTGTCCCTGACCAAGCGGTGATAAGGAATTTCCAGGCCGGAAAGGGATTTACGATCTCCGGTCGCTCGCACTTCGACGCCGCCTGCGGCCACAACCCCGACATAGTCAGGGCCTTCGTCCCGATAGACGGGGATGACGAAGAGCTGTCGTTGCTGTGCACCCCCCTGGTCACGGAAAGAAGGGGCGACGCTCTTGAGCACCCCGGGCTGCTCCTGGGCAGCATCGAAGTATGGCGAAGGAACCCCTTCACCGATGCTGATCTGCGGCTGTTGCAATGGCTCGCCACCTACGCCGCAGTGAGCATAGACAACGCCCGCCGCTACACGCGCGAACACCGCATGGCGCTGGCACTGCAGCAAAGTCTGCTGCCGCAGAAGCAGGGCGTCATGACAGCAGGCGAGACGGCCGGGATCTACCTGCCGTGCGGTGCCGGGGCGGCGGGCGGCCTGGGCGGGGACTGGTTCGACGTCATCCCCCTGTCTTCCGCCCGTGTGGCGCTGGTAGTGGGCGACGTCGTCGGCCATGGTGTGCATGCCGCCGCCGCCATGGGCCGGATGCGCACGGCTGTGCGGACGCTCGCCGATCTCGATCTCGCGCCCGATGAGCTGCTCACCCACCTCGATGACCTCGTCATCCAGTTTGCAGAGGGCGACGCGCCCGGTCAGAAGGATGTCTCCGGCAGCTCTTGCGTCTACGCGGTTGTCGACCCGACCACACGGCGCTGCGCCGTGGCCAGTGCGGGGCATCCGCCACCAGCGCTCGTCCGGGCCGACGGCACGGCAGAGTACATTCCCCTCGTCCCGGGCCCCTTGCTGGGCGTGGGTGGCCTGGCATTCGAGGTCACCGAGGTTGATCTACAAGACGGCGACGTTCTCGCGCTCTACTCGGACGGCCTGATCGAACACCCGTGGCACGACATCGACCGCGGAATGGCGACCTTCCGCGAGCAACTGGCCGCGGCCCACCCCAGTGACGGTGATTTGCAAGTGGCAGCGTCCCGCCTGGTCGCCGGAATCTCCCCGGACACCCTGCGCGATGACGTCACCCTCCTGCTCGCACGGGTACGCGGAGTCCCCGACGAAGACACCGCGTCATGGGAGGTACCGGCCGACCCAGCGGCAGTTGCCGGCAGCCGCCAGAGCGCCGTCGACCGAGTCAGCGAATGGGGCCTTGACGAACTCGCCTTCACCACCGAGCTGGTAGTCAGCGAACTTGTCACCAACGCCATCCGCTACAGCGGCGGCGGCGCGACCCTGCGCCTGATCCGCGAAAGCGACAGGCTGACATGCGAGGTCTCCGATCCCTCCAGCACCGCCCCGCACATCAGGCGCGCCCGAGACATCGACGAGGGCGGCCGGGGCCTGTACATCGCCGCACGGCTCGTCACCCGCTGGGGCGTCCGCTACACCCCCACCGGGAAATCCATCTGGACCGAGCAGCGCCTGCACCCGAGCGAACGCCACTGATCGCCTGCTGCAACTGGAGTCCACCTTCTGACCGGCGGTCGAGTGGCTTTGTCGGTGAGCTACGGATCTGGCTCACGTTCTGTTTGCGTCGTGAGGCGCAGTTGGTTCGAGTGGAACCGGCGGCGGACGCCGCCCCAACTCCGCAGCCGTGGCCCGCGGTGTCCATAACGGGGGGCACCGCATTCCGCATAAGCATGGCCCACCAGCGATGCCGGCGAGTTCAGGACCGATACACCCACATCGGCGGCACCGGCCGCCTGAGTGGACGTCAATCATCTGACAGATGACCGGAAGGCAGCCACGGTGACGGGCGTGGCCCCCGAGCCGGAGACGACCGAAACCACCGAAGTGGGGTCATGTCCTGCTGTATCGCCGATCAGGCGGACTCTCGCCTCGTCGAGAGGGTGATCGCGGCCCAGGTGATCAGCTCTCGGAGGGCTGGACGAGCCGATGCGCACAATGTGGCACCCGCCGTCGGCGCCAACAACCCGACGCAGGCTCAGGCTCTGGACCGCCTCGCCCTGTTGGCGGGGCGGCCCACGTCCGTCATCAGGCGCCGGCTGGTCGCTCTCACCTCGGTGCTGTCCACGGTGATCCCGCGCGCCGCGGGCTGACCCGTTCTCACGCCCACAGCTCAGTGGACGCATCGAGGAGCTCGGCGATACGGCCACGGTCCGGCAGCGGGCCGTGGTCTCCGGTCACCCTGAGCGCGGCGCCCGCCGTGAGGTGTCCGAGCCGCAGGGCCCGTACGGTGTCCTCGCCGCGCAGCAGCCCCGCGAGGAACCCGGCCGCGAACGCGTCACCGGCCCCGACCGGCTCGACGACCTCGACCTTCGGCGCGGGCACGGTGTGGACCCGGGCGGACTCGAATGCCGTCGCGGCGCGCCCGCCGTCCTTGACCACAAGGATGCGGGGTCCGGGCAACAGGGACCGAACGTCGGCGGCCTCGGCCAGCCCGCTCCCCCACAGGGTCTGCGCCTCGTCGAGTCCGACGAACGTGATGTCCGCCCGGTTCGCAAAGCCGTGGAGCACGGCGGCGGCCGTACCGTCGCTCCACAGGGCCGGCCGGTGGTTGACGTCGAAACTGATGGGGCGCGGACGTGTCCCGGGCGTCGGCCGCAGCAGCGCGGTGACCAGGGCCAGGCAGTCCGGTGAGAGCGCGGGAGTGATGCCGCTCAGATGGATGAGCCCCGCGGTACGCACGGCCTCGTCGTCGAGGAGGCTCGGGTCCAGGGCAGAGGCGGCCGAGCCGCGTCGGTAGTAGTGGACCCTGGTTCCGCCGGGGCCGGGGTTCTTCACGAGAAGTCCGGTCGGGCGGTGCGGATCGGTGCGTACGCCGCTGATGTCGACGCCGGACGCGGCCACTTCGTCGCGGATCCGCCGGCCGAACGGATCGTCGCCGAGGGCGGACACCCAGCGCGCGGGCACCCCGTGGTCGGCCAGGTACATCGCGACATTGGACTCGGCGCCGGCGATACGGACACGGAGCAGGTCGGCGCCGTCCAGCGGGGCGACGGGATCCGGCACGAGGGCGGCCATGGTCTCGCCGATGCAGGTCACCGGGCCGTGGGCCGGCCGCCACGTGTGGGCGTCGTGGAGGTCGTTCATGCGGACCTCTTCGGGCGGTAGACGGCGGTGGGCAGTCCGGGGACGTCGACGCGCACGGCGAACACCGCTCCGTCCAGTGGTCCCGGGGCGGTCAGGCCGTGCCGGGCGCTGGTGACGAGGAGCGTGTCCCCGTCGAGGCAGACCCCGGCCGGCTGGACCGCCGGGACCGTGACCCGGCGGTCGAGTGCGCCGTCGGGCCGGTAGCGGTGGACGGTGCCCGTGCCCCAGACCGCGGTCCACAGGGCACCCTCGGCGTCGACCGTCATTCCGTCCGGGCTGCCCTCACCGAATACGGCGAAGGTGTCGGGCGCGCCCGGCAGGCCCGTGTCCGGGTCGACCGGGTAGCGGCGGATGACGCCGTGTGCGCTGTCGGCGAGGTACATCACGGTGCCGTCGGCGGTGAACGCGGGGCCGTTGGGGACGGTGATGTCGTCCAGTGCGCGGGTCACCGTGCCGTCGTGGTCGACGCGGTAGAGCGAACCGGCGCCCTCGCGCGCGTCGTAGGCCATGCTGCACGCCCAGAACCTGCCGTGCGGGTCGGCGCTCGCGTCGTTCATCCGCATCACCGCGGCCGCCCCGTCCTCGGGGCGCGCCAGCCAGTCGGGGGTCCCGTCGGGTCCGATCAGGCAGATGCCCGTGCCTGCGGCGGCGATCCAGCTGCCGGGACGGCCATCGACCGGGGCGACCGCGCCCAGCGGCTCGGGCAGGTGGACCAGTGGTTCGAGCGGCGCCGTACGGTCGTCGGGCGCGGCGAGCAGCCGTCCGGAGAGGATGTCGACGAGGACGATCCGACCGTCGAGCGCGCGTATCCCCTCGCCGAGTTCGAGCCGGTCGGTCCAGCACGCGACAGGTTCGCCGCCCGTCATCGTCCGGCTGCCGCAGGGGCGGTGGCGCGTACGGCGTCGAGGAAGGCGCGGGCCCTGGTGCGCAGGGCGTCGACGCTGCCGCCGTCGACGGCGTCACCGATGAGCGGCGAACCGACTCCCACGGCGGTCGCGCCATGCGCGAGGTAGGTGCGGGCCGCTTCGGCGTCCACTCCCCCGACGGGCACGAACGGCGCGGTCGGGAACGGACCGCGCAGTGCCCGCACATACTCGGGGCCGCCCGCCTGCGCCGCCGGGAAGATCTTGAGGGCGTCGGCGCCGAGCCGCTGCGCGGCGACGATGTCGGTGGGGGTCATCACCCCGGCGAGAACGGGCAGTTCGAGTCGCTTCGCTTCGGTGATCCCCTCGCAGACGGCCGGGGTGACGACGAAGGCGGCGCCCGCCTCGTGGACCTCCTGCGCGTCCCGCGCGGTCAGGACGGTACCCGCGCCGAGCGCAGCAGCGGGGCCGAGAGCCGTGCGGGCCCGGCGGATGACGCCGAGCGCGTCCTTGCCGCTGAGCGAGACCTCGATGAGCGGGATGTTCTCCTCTGCGAGGGTGAGGACGGTCCTGAGTGCGGCGTCCGCGTCGTCGCCGCGCACGATGGCGACGATCCGGTGGGTACGCAGCGCGGTCAGCAGATCCATGTGCGGGGTTCCTTCCCAGTCTGAGGTGCTGTCACGTTCGTTCATTCCGTTCCCGCGCTCACGGTGAGCCGCCACCGGACTTCCCCGCTGTCCGCCACGCACGCCGCGTCGCCGTCCCCGGCTGCGGCGAGATCGAAGACGCGTCCCAGCATCGGTTCGACCCCGATGGAGCGGTAGGGCTCGTCGTCGGGGAAGCCATGGAGGTTGCGCCACAGGGCGACGGACACCGGCTGGCCCTCGGCCTCGACGGCCAGACGCAGCGTGGCGGTGCCGTCGTGGACGTTCACCTGCGAGGTGTCGACGATCGCGCCCACGGCCGTGCCGTCGTCGGGCCCCAGCCGGTCGAGCGTGGTCGACTCCGCCGCCCACGACGGCCAGGTGCGGGGTGTCCACCGTGATCCGCCGCCCGGGTAGACCCGGGTCGGCGTCCCGTCGGGAATGCCGAGGTGCGCGTGCTCGGAGACATCCAGCAGCGCGTGTCCCGCCCAGAGGAAGCGGTAGCCGGGCCGGGCGGTGAGCCGGTAGTCGACCACCGCCCGCCGCTCCTGGTGGCGGATCCAGCGGCTGAGCCGGAAGTCCGGGCAGTCGACAGACTCGGTGTCACCGTCCCGCTGCCAGGCCCTGGCCCAGGTGTCCCCGTGGTCGGGGACGCCCCGGACTGTCGGAACGCACTCCTCCAGGCCGCCCGCGTCGGCGAAGGCGTCGCCGGGCACGGCCCCTGGGCGGCGCGGTTCCTCACGGTGCCAGAGCCATTCGCGGCTGGCCGCCCGCAGCGAGGTCCAGCGTCCGCCGTGGGCCGGGTCGGTGGTGATCCGGATCGGGGGCAGGTGGCTCACCATTCGGCGAACGACCCGTCGGGGTGGCGCCACACCGGGTTGCGCCAGGCATGCCCGGTGCGGTCGGCTGCGCGTACGGCGTCCTCGTCGACGGAGATGCCGAGTCCCGGGAGTGCGGTGCGCAGCGCCTGTCCGGCGACGAAGCGGAACGGGTCGGTATCCACGACGTACGAGAGCAGATCGGCGTCCTTGTTGTAGTGGATACCCCGGCTCTGCTCCTGGATGAGGAAATTCGGGGTGCAGAACGCAATCTGGAGACTCGCGGCGAGGGCGATCGGACCGAGCGGACAGTGTGGGGCGACCTGTACGCCGTACGTCTCGCCGAGCGAGGCGATCCGGTGGACCTCGGAGATGCCGCCGGCGTGCGAGAGGTCCGGCTGGGCGACGGCGATGCCCGCGTTGAGGGCGGGCAGGAACTCGCCACGCCCGTAGAGCCGTTCACCGGTGGCGATGGGTACGGACGTGGCAGCCGCGAGCCCGGCGAGCAGGTGGCCCTGCTCGGGCAGCAGGGGTTCCTCGACGAACAGCGGGTGCAGTGGCTCGATGGCGTGGAGGACCCGTCGGGCCGCGGCCGGTCCGAACCGGCCATGCATGTCGATGGCCACATCGCGGTCGGGACCCAGGACCTCACGGGCCGCGGCCACACGGTCGACGACGGCAGTCGTTTCGGCCAGGGTGGGGATCGGTGACGTACGGCCTGCCGCGTTCATCTTCACGGCGGTGAAGCCCGCCTCGACCTGGGCGGTGATCTCCTCGGCGAGCCGGGCGGGTTCGTCGCCTCCCACCCAGGCGTAGACCCGGACTTCGTCGCGTACCGCCCCGCCGAGCAGGGCGTGCACGGGCGCCCCGTACACCTTGCCTGCGATGTCCCACAGGGCCTGGTCGATTCCGGCGACGGCGCTGGAGAGTATCGGGCCGCTGCGGTAGAAGCCGCCCTTGCTGAGTACCTGCCAGTGGTCCTGGATCCGCAGCGGGTCCTGGCCCATCAGATATTCGGCCAGGACATCGACCGCTGCGCGAACGACTTCGGCCCGGCCCTCGACCACGGGTTCGCCCCAGCCGACTACTCCTTCGTCGGTCTCGATCCGGCAGAACAGCCAGCGGGGCGGGACGAGGAACGTCTCGATGCGCGTGATCTTCACCGGGTCGAGCTCCCCTTGTGCGTGGTGTCCGTGGTCGTCGCCGCGGTGTCGCTCTCGCTTCCGTGGACCCGGTCGAGATCGCGGACTGCCTGGTCGAGCAGGGCGCGCATGGCGCGCTCGGCGGCTTCCGGCTCTTGGTCGCGCACGGCGTCCAGGACGGCTCGGTGGCTGGGTACCGGGTCCTCGCCGCGGAGGGTGCTGTGGACTATTTCGTCGCGGTGCGCGAGACCGGACTCGATGACCATCTCCATGCGTTCGAGCAGTTCGTTGTGGGTGGCTGCGAGGAGCGCGCGGTGGAAGGCGAGGTCCGCCTCGACTGCGTGCGCCGCCCCACCCTCGTCCTCGCCCATCGCTGTCAGGGCCGCCTCCAGTGCGTCGAGGTCGGCGTCGGTGCGGCGTTCGGCGGCCAGCCGGACCGCGGCCGGCTCGATGATGCCGCGGACTTCACCCAGGTTGCGCAGCAGGGCCAGGTCGGCACCGGTACCCGTGCCGCCGGCGAACTGCCAGCGCAGCACGTCCGCGTCGAGGAGGTTCCAGTCGGAGCGTGCCCGGACGAAGGTGCCGCGCTTCTGGCGTGCGTCGACCATCCCCTTGGCTGCGAGGACCTTCAAAGACTCCCGCAGGGCGGTCAGACTGACGTCCAGCTCGTCCTGCAGCGAGATGAGATCAAGTGTTGCCCCTTCGGGGATCTCGCCGCTGAGCACCCGGCGCGCAAGAGTCTCCACGGTCTGGCCGTGCACTCCGCGGCGCGCGTATGGCGTCATGTCGTTGTGCCTTTCTGCTGGTGGGATAGGGGGGCGGCGGCGGTCAGGCCGAGGCCTTGACGACGGACCAGCCGCCGTCGACGAGCAGGCTCGAGCCGGTGATGTAGGAGGCTTCCCGGGCGGTCAGGAAGGCGATGGCCGCGGCGACCTCCTGCGGGGTCCCGAAGCGCTGTGCGGCGGTCTCGGCGACACTTTTTTGCCGGTCCTCCTCCGGGACCCGGTCCCAGGCCCCGGTGAGGATGGGGCCGGGCAGCACCGCGTTGACCCGGACCTCGGGCCCGTACTCCACTGCGAGCTGTCCGCACAGCGACAGCAGCGCGCCCTTGGACGCCGCGTACGCGGGGTGGCCGGGGATGCCCTTGTGTGCGTGGACGGAGGAGGTCAGGACGACGGCGCCGTGGTGGGCGCGCAGGTCGGGCAGCACGGCCCGGAAGCCGAGGAACCCGCCGGTGAGATTGACCGCGAGCTGGCGCTCCCAGGACGCGACGGTCATCTCGTGCGCGGGGGCGACGTCCACGGTGAAGGCATTGCTGACGAGTACGGAGACCGGCCCGAAGGTGTGCGCGGCGGACACGATCCGCTCCCAGTCGCCCTGGTCCGCGACGTCCGCGCGGACGAACAGCGCACGGCCGCCCTGTTCGCGGATGCCCGCGGCGACGCGTTCGCCGGGTGCTGCCGCGATATCCGCGAGGATCACGGCGGCGCCTTCGGCGGCGAGCCGTTCAGCGGTGGCCGCGCCGATGCCCGAGGCGGCTCCGGTGACCACGGCAATCTGGTCGGCGAAGCGGGTGGTTCCGTTCATGGGGTGGGTCGACTCCTCGGGGTTCGTGATCAGTATTCGGCGACTTTAGTGACGTTGCGGCGGCTGACGACTACTGCCGGAGCAGAACGACCAGTTCCGCGTCGTACTGCGCGGTCCAGGCGAACGGCAGCCCGGAATGCATCAGATGGGCTCCGCTGTAGAGGGTGCCGGTGTCCTGGTCCGTGTACTGGGCGGTCCGGTCGAGGCCGCGCAGCCGCAGTCGGGCGGGGCGCCCGGGAACCAGGGGCGCGCCGTCCAGACGTCCGGTGTTCCACGCGGTGACGACGATGCGGGCGCCGCCCGGCTCCTCGTACTGAACGCCGCAGCCGGCGTCGGACGGCGTGTTCAGCAGCCGGACCTCGCCGTGGTGGACGACGTCGCGGATCTCCTTGTAGCACTCCACCCACCGTGCCGCTTCGGAGCGCTGCTCTCCCGACCATGTGCGGATGTCGGCTCCGATGCCGAGGACACCGGCCATGGCGGTGACGAAGCGGAAGGCCAGGGACCGGGGTCGCGGGTCGAAGACGCCCGGTGAGTCGGTGACCCAGGAGCTCATCGTGTGCGGCGCGTGCGCGTGCAGATAGCCGTACTGGATGGCGAGGCGGTCCAGCGGCGCGGTGTTGTCGCTCGGCCACACCACGTCGGTACGGGCGAGGGTGGCGTGCTCGATCCGGCCGCCACCACCAGCGCACCCTTCGACGGTGACCTGCGGGTGGTGGGCACGCAGGTGGTCGAGCACGCGCAGATATCCGGCGACGTGTGCGGCGTCCAGGTCCTGCTCCTCGACGGGGCCGGCGCCCGGCCGGCCTCGTTCGGTGGGCGGGCGGTTCATGTCCCACTTGAGATAACTGATGGCGTGGTCGCCGAGCAGCCGGTCGAGGGTGGTGATGACGAATTCCTGGACGTCCTCGCGGCCCAGGTCGAGCAGGAGCTGCTCGCGCACCAGCGTGGCGGGCCGTCCGTCGATGCGGTAGACCCACTCCGGGTGCTCGGCGTACAGCGCAGACTGGGGGCTGATCGCCTCGGGCTCGACCCAGAGGCCGAAGTCCATGCCGGTGGCGCGGACCTGGTCGATGAAGTCGTCGAAGCCGTCGGGGAAGTTCGCCGGGTCCGGGTGCCAGTCGCCGAGTCCCCCGGTTTCGTCGTGCCGTCCCGTGAACCAGCCGTCGTCGACGACGAACAGCTCGGCCCCCATCCCGGCGGCGATCTCTGCCAGTTCCAGCTGGCCGACGGCATCGACGTCGAAGCCGGTCGCTTCCCAGGAGTTATAGAGAACCTTGCGGGGCCGGTTGATGCGTTCGCCGCTGAGCCGGCGTTCGTAGGTGTGCCAGACGCGGGCCAGTCCGTCGAGCCCTTCCGGGCTGAACGCGCAGGCCAGCCGGGGGGTGGTGAGTGTGGCACCGGGGACGAGGCGGACGACGCCCTCATGAGGCACGCGGCCCGCGCGGACACGGACGGCGCCGCCGGGCTCAACGTCCGCGGCCATGTGCCAGTTCCCGGGCCACTCCAGGGCTATGCCGTATGTGGGGGTGTTCCCCTCGTCCGGTTCTCCGGCGTCCTGGACAGCGAGCCAGGGTGCGTACGCATGGCCGGGCACGGCCTGGGTGGATGACAACTCGAAGCGGCCGCGGGTGAGTTCCAGCTGGGTGCGCTGGAATTCCTGGGACCACTGGCCGGTGAGGTATGTGAGCCGCGCGCCGCCTGCGATGGGGATGTTCACAGCCGCCGAGTCGATGCGCTCCAGCCGCAGATCCTCGTCACCGGCACAGGTCAGCTCTGTCCAGCGGAGGAGCACATCGGTGCCGGGCACGGTCTCGTAGCAGAGCGCCGTGCGCAGCCCCAGTTCCTCGTCGACGAAGTCGAGGCGCAGCGCGCGGTCGCCGTCGTGCGTGGCGGTGTCGAACGTCCACCAGATGCCCCGTTCCCCGCTGGGACGCCGGGCCACCAAGTCGGCTCCGGTGAAGGGCCGCAGGCCGTGTGGGATGTACTCGGCGGGGGCGGCGTCCGCGCGGGTGAGGAAGTGGGTGCGGTGCGGGTGCTCGAAGGGCGAAGGGCCGGTTTCGGCACCGCGGGGACCCCAGACGTCGAGTTCGGCCCAGCGTCCCTGGCCGGCGATCCGTACCGCGTAGACGGTGTTCTCGGTGCGCAGCAGCCACCGGTCGTGCGGGGTCACTTCACTGCTCCTCTTGAGTCCGGCGACGAAGTGACGCTGGAACTTGAGGAATACGACGACGGTCGGGACGGCGGCGATGACGGAGCCTGCGGCAATGACGTTCCACATGGACACGTACTGCCCCTGCAGTCCGATCAGCGAGGCGGTGATCGGCATCTGGCTGTCGGTGCGCAGTACGGTGATGGCCCACAGCAGGTCGTTGAAGATCCAGGTGAACGACAGGGCGCTCAGTGCGGCCATGGCGGGTCTGGCCAGCGGCATGATGACCTCGCCCCAGCGGTCGAAGACCTTGCGGACCTCGGGGTCGTCGAAGCGGTACTTGCCTGCGAGCAGTTCGCGGTGGTAGGCGGCCCCGTTGATCCGGATGTTGAGGTAGTCGAACCAGGAGGAGGCCACCCAGGGGGTGTTGCCGCCGGCGCGCTGCTCTCCGCCCTGTGGCTGCTGCCCATCGTGCTCGTCCTGGTCACCAGCACCCGGTCCTTCGACGATGTGGCCGCCCACGGCGTCGGCAGCCTGCCGCACTCCTTCACTCTCGACGAGTTCCGTCAGGCATGGGTCGACGGCGGCCAGCAGCGCGCACTGATCAACAGCCAGCCCCGCGCGAAGAGCGTCCAGCTGTCCGGGCCCTCGTAGGCGACGTCCGGGGCGTCGGCGAGCTGTCCGCCGAGCTTCTGCCAGCTACCCCACCCTCCGTCACGATGGCTCAGCCGGTATGCGGCGCCGTCCGTGCCGCGCATGAAGACATCGATACGGCCGGGCGAGGTGGCGTAGGCGGCGGGCTGCCCGACGATCCGGCCACCCGTGGGACCGCCGAGACCAGTGGTCGCCGAGGACCAATGGCCGTCCCGGCCGGTCTGCTGCCGCAGCGAGCCGTCCGTGCCCCGTGTGAACGCGGACAGCCGGTCACCGTCCCGGACGAGGGCGAGACTGGCGTCGGTCCGCGCCCCGAGCGACGCGCCGGGCGCGTCGTCCGCGCCGCTGAGCGAGAGGAACGCCGTGCCGTGCGCGGGCACGGCCAGGGTGTAGGTACCGGAGTGGGTGCCGCGGCCCTTCCTGGCCCGCAGGTCCCGCACGGCGACCTCGCCTGCGAGCCCGGCGTCAGCGAACCGTACGGTGCGCTCGGCCGGCCGGTCCGAGCGGTTGAGAAGCACAACCGCACGCTTACCGGAACCCCGGAGCACCTTGCTGTAGACATCACCGGTGGCGTCCGTGGCGACGCGCACACCCTGGATGGCAAGGGGGTCCTGGTCGACGGCGAGGATCTCCGGGTTACGCAGGGTGTCGATCATCGACTGGGGCAGCGTACGCGGGTCGGAACCGACGACCAGCGGGGAGCCCATTTCTGCCCACATCACCAGTTGGGTGGTGGACTCCTCCTCGGTCAGCTCGTACGAACCGTCCGCCAGCTTGCGCATTGGTATGAGGTAGTCGGGGTCGTTGTAGCGGCCGGGCCCCTGCGCCTCGGGGTGCCAGGCGTTGGCGTCCATGCTGCGCAGGATGTTGGGCCACTGGCCGGGCGTCGGGTTGCCCCAGGCGGTGTCAGTACCGGTGCGCCAGGAGTCGCCGGTCGTCGGTCCGTACACATAGGCGTTGTGCGCGTCCTGCGCCAGGGTGTGCGGGAGCCCCCAGTCGTCGGTGAGCGGGTTGCACAGATTGAGCAGCATGCGACGGCCGGACTTGGCAACGGCGTCGCTGAATTCCTTGAACGCCGGCCCCGGGTCGATCTTCTCGGTGATCCCGCAGAGGAAGTCGACCTTGATGGCGTCGACCTTCCAGCCGGCGAACTGGTCGGCGTCGTCCTGGTAGTGGCCGCGGCTGCCGAGGCCACAGGTCTTGCCGCCGTCGTAGGTACCGGCATCGGTGTAGATCCCGGCCTTCAGCCCGCGCTGGTGCAGATAGCTGACCAGCGCGGGAATGCCGGAGGGGAAGCGGCCGGGGTGCGCGGCCAACCGACCCTCGCTGTCCCGCGGAACATCCGCCTGCCAGCCGCCGTCGAGCCACACGATGTCGTAGCCGCTGTCCTTGAGACCGCTGCTGACCAGGTAGTCGGCAACCCCCTTGACCTGAACCTCCGTCGGAGCGCCGAGGGCGTAGTAGGTGTTCCAGCCCATGTACGGCGTCGGGGCGGGCCCACTGTCGTAGCGCGGCGGGGCTTGCGCGGCCCTGTGTTCAGCCTGCGCCGCAGGTACAGCCACCGATACCAGTGCGGCGGCCCCCAGCACGGCAACGGCCCGACGGGCAAGCACCATCCCTGCACGATGCGAAGTCACTTGATACTCCCGAGAGTTGGGGATGACGGGCGCCGCACTCCCGTCTCACGGGGCAGCGCCACGACGAAGACTGTGATGCCACATCCACACCCTGTCAATAATTATTACTAATTAACTTAAAGTTGAGCCGCTGCGGGCATGAAGTAGTCCCGGCCGGATCGGGGGAATCCAGCCGGGGCCGGCTTGGTTCTGGCAGCCGTCTTCGATGAGGCGCAGTCCAGTCGCCTGGGCATCACCAGCGGCTGACCGAGGTTCTGCCGACTGAACCCAGATCTCTCGCCCTCGCTACTCCGCAGGGGACGTCGGCGACACTGTTTGCTCTGCTGTCTGACCTGCGCAGTCCGGAGCAGATCCATCGCGATATTGCCGACGTGTGTGCCCGACCGGCCCGGGCTGCTGGGCATCTGGCGCCGCACCGTGGCACACGCCCGGGCCGGTTGGGCACTGGGTGATGCCGTCATGCCACTCGAGCTGGCCCGTTCGCGAGAGCTCGGGGACCCTGCGTGTCGGCGGCGGCTGAACTTCAAGCGACGCCGAGACTGCGCGCCCGGCTGGGACTGCCGTTGCCCGTGGGGGGGGGCACCTCGCGGAGAGTGCTCACGGCCGCCGGTCTGATCGAGCCGTATCCGGACGAGACGGTGGACGCCTCCTCCCAGCTCAGCAGCATCCGCTTCCACCTCGCGGCCATGGGCACGCATGGCCGCGGCACAGCCCCGACATCCACGACGCCCGCGGCCCAGCCGGGGCAATGGGAGCCCGACGGCTCCGCCTGAAGTTGTTCTCCACCGCAGCCCAGCACCGGCCGTGCGAGTCACGGGACGTCCGAGCCGCAACCGGTGACCGGCACGTCGCGACATGAGTGTGTGCGCACTCTTCCCTGTCACGTTCCTGCGGGCTGTGTCGTCCTATCTGTATGCCAAAGGCGTGCGGCCCTGGATCGGCCGCAGGATAGCCGAGGCTCCGAAGCACTAGAGCTATGAACGAAAGGTGCCACCGTATGTATGAGGTCGTCATTGTGGGTGGCGGATTCGCAGGAGTGTGGACCGCCGCCGGTATCGTGCGCCAGCGCATCGAGGCAGGCGCCGACGAGTCCGAACTGCGCGTGACGCTTGTGAGCGCGGGTGATGACCTGGTCATGCGTCCGCGGCTCTACGAGGCCGGTCCGGACCGGATGCGTGTTGCGCTCGACCGTATCCTCGGCCCCATCGGCGTTCGTCGCGTTGCCGCAACCGTCACCGACATCGACACCGACGGGCACGAGGTTTCCGTGGTCCGGCGTGACGGGAGCCACGAGGTCCTGTCCTACGACCGGCTGGTTCTCGCGTCCGGGAGCCAGGTCGTGCGCCCGCAGTTCTCCGGAGCGGAGCACCTGTTCGATGTGGACACGCTGTCGGGCGCTGCTGCTCTCGAGGCGCATCTGCTGCGCCTTCCGCGCCTGCCCGCCGACGAAGCCCGCTTCACTGCCGTGGTCATCGGTGCGGGCTTCACCGGGCTGGAGACCGCCACCGAACTGACGGGCCGACTGCGCGAACTCGCAGGACCGGACGACAACGTGCGGGTCGTACTCGTCGAACGTGAGGACGCGGTGGGGCCCGAGCTCGGCGAGGGACCCCGGCCGCATATTCTCGCCGCGCTGAACGAGCTTGGCGTCGAGCTGCGCCTCGGAGTGAGTCTGGCTTTGATGACGCCTCATGGCGTACTCCTCTCCGACGGAACATCGCTCCCCTCGGCCACGACCGTCTGGACGGCGGGCGCGAAGGCGAGCCCTCTCACGGCCCAGATCCCCGGGGAACGAGACAGGCTGGGCCGACTGGCAGTCGACGAGTTCCAGCGCGTCATCGGCGTCCCGGACGTGTATGCCGCCGGGGACACCGCCGCGGCACTGGCGGAGGAAGGGCATGTGGTGATGCAGAGTTGCCAGCACGCCACCCCCCAGGGCAAGTTCGCCGGCGCCAACGTGGCCGCTGACCTGTTGGGACTGGATCCGGTCAGCTTCGAACCCGACCCCTACGCCACGTGCCTGGACCTCGGCCCTGCGGGCGCGGTCGTGACCCTCGGGTGGGACCGCGTGGTCCAGATGACCGGCCAGGAGGCCAAGGAGTACAAGCAGACGGTCAATTCAGTGTGGATCTATCCCCCTGTCGACGACGCCGAAGCGATCCTCGGCGCCGCTCACTACAAAATCCCCAGGGCCGATCTGGTATGACGCGGCCCTCGGGCCCGTCCTACTGCTGTTCCGAGCAGTTACGGCGAGCCGAGGTGGGACGCGGGGCGTATGCCCGGGCGCGGTAGCGGGTCCGCGCCCGGGCAGACGCCCTGTCCGGCCCTTCTCATGGCCACTGTGTCCAGGGGGACCCGCGGAATCAGGTGAAGGAAGCACGTGGGTCTCCGTGCGGGCCCCATCCCCCTCATGGCCCCCTCGGTCGCCGACTGCACGATCGCCGGCCATCTCGTGGAAGAGGGACAGACACGTCTTCGCTTCAGGAAAGCGGCCGGCCTGACGGTCCGAGAAGCTCCCGCTCTCTGCGGTGACTTCGACTTCGAGGGCGGTGGGACAGGTGGCCGGCGCAAGAGCTGAGCGGTCTCCTCGTCGGAACCGCCGCGAGCGTGTCCACAGCACAGCCCGAGTCTTGCTGTTGATGTCATCTTCGCGGACATGACGACAGGGCCGTCACATTCGTCGGGGCTACATCGTCAGATAAACATGAGCAACCAGAGCACGACCAAGGAACACGTCCTCGTCGTAGGCGCAGGATACGCAGGGCTGCGGGCCGCCCTGAACCTCGCTCCCCACGTCCGGGTCACGCTGATCGACCCGGCCGATCGCTTCACCGAGCGTGTCCGCCTCCACGAAAAGGCCACCGGCCGGCCGGACGTGACGCACTCGCTGCGCACGTTCCTGCGGCCCGCAGGCGTCACGCACATCCCGGCCCTGATCACACGCATCGACACTGCTTCCGCCGAGGTACACACCGACACCGGTCGCGTCCTCGGTTACGACCGCTTGGTCTACGCACTGGGCAGCCGCACGGCAGGTGTCGGTGGGCCCGGTGCCTCAGACGAGCGTGTCTACACTGCCGAGTCGGCGGCTGAACTGCACAAGCGCCTGCTCGACGGACCCGGCTCCCTCGCAGTGGTCGGCGGCGGACTGACCGGCATCGAGCTGGCCACGGAACTCGCGGAATTCCAGCCGCGGTGGCAGGTGCAGCTCATCACCGGCGGGGAGATCGCCCCGAGCGTCTCGGACAAGGCACGCGCGCACATCCGTTCCGTCCTCGTCGACCGAGGCGTGCGCATCGAGGAGCATCGTCGCGTCAACGGGCCGCAGGACATCGACGCGGACGTAGTGGTCTGGTCGGCATCGATGGTCCCCAACACGGAACTCGCGATCGCCTCCGGCCTCGACGTCGAGCCCCGCGGCCAGATCAGGGTGAACTCTGCCCTGCGCTCGGTCTCCCACCCGGGCATATACGTGGCCGGCGATGCGGCCGCAGCGCAAACACCGTCCTCCGGCCCCATACGCATGGCCTGCGCCACGGCTCTGCCGCTCGGCGCGCATGCTGCTGCCTCCGTGGTCCGTGACCTGCGCGGCGAGGATCCGAAGCCGCTGCAATTCTCCTACACGGCCCAGTGCATCAGCCTCGGACGTCACGACGGGATGATCCAGTTGGTGCGGGAGGACGACTCACCGCGCGACCTCTGCCTCACCGGGAAGCCGGCCGCGATGGTGAAGGAACAGGTCGTGCGCAACACGGTCAGGACCCTCCGTGTGGCGTCCCGCTCTCCGCGAGCGGCAGGGCTTCTGCCCGGGAACTGAGCGTGAAGAACTCGTACACAACCTCATCCCCTGGGCGACGGTCGTGCGTCAGCGGATCAGCGCAGGCTCTGGGTGTGGCGCCCCTCTGTGCCTACGGGGGCTACTTTGGCCCGGCCGCGAGACAAGGGCAGCCTCGGAAAGGACCAGTGCGGCCGGATGGCACTTCATGGGCCCGGGGCGCGGCTGTCCGAAGCGGGGGCCCGGGGGCGGCTCAGCGGCTGGCCACGGTCGCCGGGAGGTGTACAGGGCTGGCTGTAGCGGCGAGTACGTCCTCGGTCGTGACGCCGGGGGCGGTCTCGGCCAGGATCGGCCCGCCACTGGTGATGTCGAGGACGGCCAGGTCGGTGATGATGCCGGTGGACGCAGCCCCTGCCGGTGAGCGGCAGGGAGCACTCCTGAACGATCTTTGGCGAGCCGCCCTTCGCAGTGTGCTCCATCAGCACAATCACGCGGCGGGCGCCGTGGACGAGGTCCGTCGCGCCGCCAATGCCTTTGACCGTCTTGCCGGGGACCGTCCAGTTGGCCAGGTCGCCGGCGGCGGAAACCTGCATGGCGCCGAGCACGGCGGTCTCGACATCTAAGCCCCCGCGCCGCTGGGGAGCCCTGGCGGAGATCGGTGCCCCTGGCTATGACAAATGGGTGGGAGTGAATCTGTTGCGTGTGCCTGGATCGCCCGTGTGACCGCTCGGGCCACCGCGACGACCGCAGGTCGCAGCAACGCCCCGTCGGTGGTCTGCGAGGGGACGACCACGGAAAGGGCGGCAACCACCCTGTCCTCGTGGCCGAACACGGGCGCCGCCACCGACGTCATGGGGGCGGGCTGGGAGCGGGAGACGACTGCGAGCCTTTCTCGCCGCACGTCGGCGAGTTGGGTACGCAGTTCGCGGCTGTCGATCTGGGTGTTTTCCGGGAGAAGAGCGAGGTCGCCGGCGAGTATCTCGTCCTGAAGTTCGGGGGAGGCGTACGCCAGCAGCACCAGGCCCACCGCCGTGCAGTGCAGGGGCAGGCGGCCGCCGACCCGGTACAGCACCTGCCCCGCCTCGTGAGCTGAGAGGCGCTCGATGAGAACGGCTGTGCTCCCGTCCCGTACGGCCAGCAGAACGTGCTGCTGTGTCGCGTGGTGCAGGTCTTCGAGGTAGGGCAGAGCGGTCGCCCGCAGCCCGTGGCCACGCGGGGCCAGGGAAGCGATTTCGAGCATGCGCAGACCGACGGCGAATTTTCCGTCGCCGGTGCGGTCCAGGACGCCCAGCTCAGCCAGTTTGCCGACGATGCGCGAGGTGGTGCTCTTCGGCAGTCCCGACCGCACGCTGAGCGATGTCAGGGACAAGGCCGGGGCCGTCGGCCCGAAAGCCGCCAGGATCCGGAAGGCCCTGTCGAGCACCGGCTCACCCTGCGAAGGCCGCCGCCCGCGCTGCGATGCGTCCGCGTCCGCCATGAGCGACCTCCTGAGTGTTCCACTCAATGGAACCGCCATTGGACGTGGCAGACAAGCGACAAAGGATGCGTCGCGTGAGTAGAAACGTGAATCTTTCGGCACCAACGACGGTGCTGATTGTCGGGGCCGGACCGTCGGGTCTCGCGGCAGCCGCCGAACTGGCCTTGCACAACATCGACTGCGTCATCGTCGAGCCGCGGCCAACCGTCTCCCACAGGAGGCCGCGCGCGAAGACCACAACCGTGCGGACCATGGAGCATCTGCGCCGCTGGGGAGTGGCCGAGCAGGTGAGGAAGACGGCGCCACTGCCGGTGGCGTGGTCGCAGCGCGTCACGTTCTGCGACGCACTCTCCGGTCATCGCATCACTGACTTCGACGGTGTCTTCGGACTTATCGCCTGGAAGATCGCCGCAGTCGCACACGGCTGGGCGGGCCAGGCGCTGCTGGCCAGCTACGAGACGGAACGCCGCAGCGTGGTGGAACAGACCGTCGCAACGGCGGAATCCAACATGCGCAGCCTCGTCGGCGACCTGGCCGCTGACGCCACCGCCATACAAACCGCCAAGCACGCGGAGTTCCACAGCCTCGGACTCGTCCTGGGCTACTCCTACGCGGGCTCGCCCGTGATCCAGCCCACCGGCGCGACCACCGCCCGCGGCGATTCCACCTCCTGCACGCCGTCGATCGAGCCGGGGGCGCGGCTGCCCCACGCGTGGCTGACGGACGGGTCCTCCCTCTACGATCATCTCGGACCATGATTCACGCTGCTCGGGCCGGCACACCGCGCGCCGGCCGCCGTCCGGGACCTGGAAGAGGCCGCCCGGCGGCAGGGGGTGCCCCTCACCGTCCTCGACGCCCCGGCGTCCTACCGCTGGCGCGACACGTTCCTGCTCATACGCCCCGACCAGCACATCGCCTGGCGCGCCGAGACCCCCTCCGACATCGACCTCGAGCTCGTCACCGGCCGTCCCCCCGCTGACGTCGCCACCTGACCGGCCGCGACCTGCCCGCTTCCGACAACTCGCCGACAAGCCCCTCCTGGGCCCGGCAACACCTCAGCCACGAGACAACGGAGTCACCGTGCCCGAACACATCACCCTCACTGTCGGGACAGCGCGAATCAGCGCCCTCACTCAGACCGGCTCCACCAGCGGCCTCCCGCTCCTGGTGTGTGTCCCCGGCGGGAGCTACACCAGCGGCTACTTCGACGTACCCGGACACTCCCTGTTCACAGCCGCGGCGGAGCGCGGATTCCCCATCGTGGCACTGGACCGACCCGGCTACGGCGGCAGCGACCCGCTGACCGAGGTCTCCTTCGCCAGCAACGCCGAGGTGCTGACCGACACCATCGCCGACCTGTGGACGCAGCAGGACGAACACTGCCCCGGCGTCGTGCTCGTCGGCCACTCCATGGGAGGGGCCATCGCAGTACACATCGCGGCAGGGCCGCGCACCTGGCCGCTGCTGGGAATCTCCATCAACGCCATCCACGTCGTCCCCCCGCAGGCAGTCACCGACGCCTGGCAGGCCATCCCTCGCGGCACGTCGATCGAGTTCACATCCGAAGACCGCGCGCGGTTCATGTACGGCCCCGAAGGCACCCACGACCCCGCCGTGCTCAAAGCCGCCGAACCCGCCTGCGCCCCGATCCCGGTCGACGAGTTGTACGAGGTCATCGAGGGCTGGCCCCGCGACTTCGCCCGTCTCGCGCCCGCCGTGAACGTACCGGTCCACTACGGCCTCGCCGAACACGAGGGACTGTGGAACTCGACGCCGGAAAGCATCGCGGCCTTCGCCGCCGCCTTCGCCGCCGCTCCCCAGGTGACCGCACACACGATCAACAACAGCGGCCACAACGTAGACCACCACTACGCAGGGCGAGCGTTTCACTCCGAACAACTCGACTGGGCGGCCGGGCTCAGCCGCTCGTAAGTCGGGGTAGGGCCGTCCCGGTCCTCCAGGGTGTATTCGACGGCCCGAACCACGGTGGGATCAGTGCGCTCGCGACGCTCCTTGGCGGCAACGAGGTCCGACAGGTACGACCCGCCGGGGAGCTCGGTGCAACCGGCAGCGCGGTATGGGAGCGGATTCGCCACAGCAGGTGCGCTCTGTGGGCCGAGGCCGCCCGCCACAGCTCCAGGCCGGTGAAACCCGAGGTCGGCCTGCGGCAGGTCGTCGCCCAGGTCGCCAAAAAGCTCAAGGGCCGGCACCGGTTCGGACGTCGATAGCGGGCCCCAAAAACAGCGGGGGTGACGGCGTGGATGCCGCACTCAGCCAACGTCACCGACCGCACCTGCGGGAACCACCCCACTGCTCAGTACGGTGGATCTCCGTCCGAGGTACGCCGCGTTCTCCGTTTGGTAGGACGGCGTCTGCTGGAGCCATCAGCTGTGCAGGGGGTGCGGGGTCAGCTTGACGGTGCGGCGGGCCGACGCTCGCGACCCACTGTTGGCGGCCGGCCACGCCCGACAGTGGAAGCACCGGGGAAAATCGCTGATCCCCATCAACGAGGCACCGCTACCGTCGACTGGGACAACCAACAGGCCACCTTGAGGGGCCCTGCGCTTCTCGGACAGCGGTGTTGAGGTTCTGCCTATGCCGCTGCCTGCAACTCTTCGTACTCGGCGTGGACTTCTGCGGGAGT